>JBAQWI010000531.1:0-1731 GCA_049298835.1 Oscillospiraceae bacterium | reverse complement strand
CGTTCTTCAAGACATGTTAGATTAATAGATTGATTTTTAATAGAGTGAATAAAGTTTTCAATAATGTCTTGCCAACCGCTCTTGAATTCAAATTGGCCAAATGTAATTGGAGTTACTTTAGTACCGTTACATTTTTCTAATAGCCAATTGAGTGGGTTAAATTGTTCTTCTAAGACTAAATTATTAGATGAATCCGACATTTTGTTTCTCCTTCTTTTTAATCAATATATCTTTGGGCAGAAAAGTAAACCGTTGATCACATATTGCTTTTAAACTTGCCTCTTCAATTGCTAAGCGCGCTTCTCTTGGTGCCATATGAACTAGCAAATCAACAACATCATCATTAATCTGTTCATCAAAAAGCTTTCCGTAAGCTCTATCAACTCGAAAGTTTGCATAGATACTACAAATTATTTCTCTCATCTGAATTTCATTTGGTTTGGGTATGTTGACTACTCGCATACGAGATAGAATTGGATCCGGTATATAGTCAACATAATTAGCAGTTGCCATCCAAATGACTCTGCTAGCATCTATTTCAATCTCAAGCGCTTCATCTTTGAATTTTTGAGCAGAATGTCTTTCCAGCAAACTGTAGAAAGGTGCAAGCGGGCTATAACGATTACTACCAAAAGCTTTATCTATTTCGTCTATTAAAAATATTGGATTGGCAACATGACTGGATGCCAGTGCGCTAGCTACAAAACCAACCGTGCCTTCAGACCATTGAAGATTGCCACCACTTAATCCAAAAGAGGATGTTGTTGTGGCCATGTTGATTTCATAATATGGAAGCGTTGAAAGTCTGCTAAATTCGCTGGCAAAATAAGTTTTACCTAGACCAGGATCACCTAGCATTAATATGGGTGAAGACTCAAAAGGTAACTCTAGTTTATGCAAGCCAATAGCATTTGCTTCTAATATGTCGATGACCTCATTAAAATTTGGAAATCTTGATCTTAGACTTTTAAACAACTCTAAATTATTGATACCAGATAAGGGTCTTTCTGGACTCCATAACTGTTTTAAGGTTTGTGCAATTCTGCACTTGATATCATCTGATCTTTTACTTAACTCTCTTACACGACCGACCACATGCTCACGCTGAGCAATGCTAAAAATTTCTTGGTTATTCATGGTAATCCTTAAGCGATAATTACCTCGTTGGTAATTTTTATAGAAATTGATTCGTTTGATTGAAACTAATGATCAAGATCGACCAGTAGAGCCAATACGCTTAAGGTAAAGGGCTGGGTGTTTGATTGAATGAATGAAAGTAACTT
Source organism: Oscillospiraceae bacterium (assembly GCA_049298835.1). GTDB lineage: Bacteria > Bacillota > Clostridia > Oscillospirales > Ruminococcaceae > Paludihabitans. Next base: position 448 of record JBAQWI010000531.1, on the reverse strand, counting down.
GCATGTGGTGAATGCTAATGAATTAACATCTAGCAAGCAACCAAAAATTGAGGTTAACTCATTGTTTTTGTTTAGAAATAAACTGAAAAATGTAGGATTATCTAGAAATTTGAGACAAATGAGAGAGTTTGTCTCATTCTGATACAACTAAGTGATTGATTTGTTGTGATCCAAATTTAGATGTAAATGAGATCCTACATTAATTTTAATTTATAAAAGCCAAGCTTCATAAAATAAGGCGCCATGAGCGCCTTATTTTATTTAACCTTCTTTGCAAAAAGAAATAATATCAAACCGATAACCACACAAATAAATAAAAAAGTATAAATCCCTTTAATACCTAAAAAATCCATAGTGATTCTCCCAAATAATCATATTAAGAAGCGGATAAAGATTTCTTTGTAAATGACAGTTTTATATTTGAACGTAATTAAGCAGACTGCCACAC
>JBAQWI010000530.1:0-7009 GCA_049298835.1 Oscillospiraceae bacterium | reverse complement strand
GTTTACACTCTTGAAAATCATTACCGTGATATGCAAGACATGGAGTTTACTATTGAAGAGGGCAAACTTTATATGCTACAAACCCGTAACGGCAAACGGACAGCTGCCGCTGCACTAAAAATTGCTTGCGATTTGGTTGATGAGGGCAAGATTACAGAAGAGGAAGCTGTTTTGATGATTGATCCAAAACAACTTGACGCTTTGCTTCACCCACAATTTGATCCAATTGCGCTGAAATCTGCCAAACCAATTGGTTCTGGACTTCCTGCATCTCCTGGTGCTGCTTGCGGTGAAGTTGCTTTCTCTGCACAGGCTGCTGTTCTTATTGCTGAAAAAGGTGAGCCCGTTATCCTTGTTCGTTTGGAAACTTCTCCTGAGGACATTGAGGGAATGCACGTTGCTCAAGGTATCCTTACAGTTCGTGGCGGTATGACTTCTCACGCAGCAGTTGTTGCTCGTGGTATGGGTACTTGTTGTGTATCTGGTTGTGGCGACATTACAATTGACGAAGATGCTAAAACATTTTCACTTGGTGGACAACACTTTACTGAAGGCGATTTCATTTCACTAGATGGTTCAACTGGTAACATCTACGGAACGTCTCTTCCTACTGTTGACGCTACTGTCTCTGGTGACTTTGACCGATTAATGGGATGGGCAGATAAATTCAGAAGACTAGATATTAGAGCCAATGCTGATACACCTGCTGATGCAGCACAAGCATTCAGGTTTGGCGCACAAGGTATCGGACTTACTCGTACAGAGCATATGTTCTTTGAAGGTGCTCGAATCAAAGCTATGCGTGAAATGATTGTTTCAAAGTCTGAGGAGCAGAGAAGAGTAGCTCTTGCTAAACTTCTTCCAATGCAACAAGGTGACTTTGAGGCATTATACGAGGCTATGGGCGGTTTCCCTGTAACTATCCGTTTCCTAGATCCTCCCCTACACGAATTCTTGCCAACTGCTAAAGATGATATCATTGCTCTAGCTGCTGAAATGAATATGTCTGTAGCAGACCTAAAAGCAGTTATCACTTCTCTTCACGAATTTAACCCTATGATGGGACATCGTGGTTGCCGTCTTGCTGTTTCATATCCCGAAATTGCAGAGATGCAGACAACCGCTGTTATTGAAGCTGCTGTAAACGTTAAGAAAAATCATCCTGATTGGAATATAGTTCCTGAGATTATGATTCCGCTTGTTGGCGAAATCAAAGAGCTTCAATATGTTAAATCTATTGTTGTTAAGACTGCTTATGAAATCATCGCTAGACACGACTCTGATTTACATTACAAAGTTGGTACTATGATTGAGATTCCTCGTGCTGCTCTTACTGCTGATGAAATTGCAACTGAGGCTGAATTCTTCTCCTTCGGTACTAACGATTTGACTCAGATGACATTCGGCTTTAGCCGTGATGATGCTGGTTCATTCTTAGGTTCTTACTACGAGAAGAAAATTTATGAGAGTGACCCATTTGCTAGACTTGACCAAAAAGGCGTTGGAAAATTGGTTGAAATGGCTTGCAAACTTGGTAGAGAAGCTCGTCCTGACATAAAACTTGGTATCTGCGGAGAACACGGTGGCGATCCTAGCTCTGTTGAATTCTGCCATAGAGTTGGACTAAACTACGTTTCTTGCTCACCATTCCGCGTTCCAATTGCAAAACTTGCGGCGGCTCAAGCTGCACTCAAAGAAAAAAGGGCTAAATAATTTAGCAATATAAGAAACTACCCAACATCTTTACAGACGTTGGGTAGTTTCACTTTATAACGATAGACAAAATAATACTGACATTAAAAAAGTAACAACTTATTCCTTAAAAAATCCCAATCCTGTCATGTAATCAGTAAAATGTGCTGTTATAATTTTTGCCCCATCATAGTTTACATGAACTCCGTCAAAAAAATGTTTATCAGCATCAAAACCCACTTTGTCATACATTACATTGTAATCTATAAACGGTATGTTATTTTCATTGGCAATCTGCTCTACTGTATTATAAACCTTTTTGAGCTCTGTATCTGCGTTGCAAGGTGCACCTACTAGCATAAGCTCAATGCTCTCGCTTTTTGCAAGTTCAATAATTTTATTCAAGTATTCCTCTGTTTTTTTATAAAGTAGCGTGCGCTCCTTAACATTGGTAAGGTCGGTTGGCGAACCCTTGGAAGTTTTTTCTAAACGAACATAACCTCTGAGAGGGTCTCTCCCCTTGTAATATTTAGTGCCAAAGTCCTCTGGGGTTACCTTGTCCCACCTTGAGTGATATTTCACAAGTGGAAAGTAATACGTGAATCGATCTTTTTTACTTACACTGACTTCTAGCATCTCATTTCTGTTTTTAGAGTTCTTCAATGGCTCAAAAGCGGAACGGTTTGCAGTTTCGTTTGCATATTCCTGATTATCTTTTGCGCCAAGTATCTCTAGCACCATTACCTTTGGTGATTGATATTTCAATGCTTCCTTCATATAATGATAGGTAATCCACAAAGGTTGTTGCTGTGTACCGTAAGTATAGGCACTAAGCCCTGTTTTTTCTTCCACTACTTGCGGGTCAAAGGTACAAAAAGCATGACTTGAACCAAAAAATATAACATCCATAGAGTTTTTAGGTTCATTTGCAAATCCTACTATTTTGGTTGTCATCCCCCATGGTGGGAAAAACTCTTTACGTTTCAACCATTGCGTCAAAGACATAAATAACAAAACAAGTAAAAGTAAAAATGCTACCACTTTAATTATAATTACTTTTTTACTCAAGTTATCAACCCTTTCAATTTATAATTTTATTTAAAAATGTAAATAGATAAACTGATTGCTGTCAAATCCAGGCCCATAGATTCCAAATATTATAACTGCTGTAAGCGCCCCAAAATAAATTAGCCATCTAAACCATAGGTTTTGTTTTGCAAGTTTTTCTCTAATAAAAAATTTGGTCTGTAAATAGCTTATAAGTATTAACATTAACACACAAACAATAAGAAGATTAAAGTTTGCAGTATTCAAGCCTAAACTATGTAATGTTTCTAAAATTGGTGTGCTTTGCTGATAGGGTCTTGCGATTGATTTAATCATTTTAAGCGCAATAGTAAGACTGTCTGCCCGAAAGAAAACCCATGCAAAATCTACTAGTAAAAATGTGAATAAAGTTTTAAACAATTTGTGGCTAAACGTGTTAATATCTATTTTAAATAGTTTGATTGTTTTTTGACGCAAAGGCATAAACACTGCACCACATACTTGATATCCACCATGCAATATGCCCCATGCTATGTAATGAAGTCCCGTTCCATGCCACAATCCACTTACAAAAAAGACTACCATAATATTTAAATATTTTCTAAACTTACCTTTTCTGCTTCCACCAAGCGGAATGTAAAGGTAATCCTTTAGCCATAAGCTTAATGAAATATGCCATCTGTGCCAAAAGTCTTGAATCGAAGTTGCAAAATATGGTTTGTTAAAGTTAGGTGCAAGCTTTATTCCTAGCACCTGCGCTCCACCTGTCACAATGTCTACACAACCTGAAAAATCGGTGTAGAGTTGCAATGCATAAAATATGCTGGCAACAATAATTACAATTCCCGAATATTTTGGAGAGTTTCCAAACACCTCATTAACTAAGATTGCCGCACGGTCTGCAATCACCATCTTCTTGAAGTATCCCCAAAGCATTAGCTGTAGCCCAAATTTAATCTGAACATAATCAAACTTGTGCTTTGCAAAAAGCTGGTCACCAAGCGCATCATAACGTGCAATTGGACCTTGAAGTATCTGTGGAAAAAACGATACAAACAGCATATACTTTGCAAAATTATTCTGTGGTTTATACTTTCCACGATAAACATCTATACAATAACCAATGACCTGTAAGGTATAAAACGATATTCCAAGTGGCAAAATCAAATTAAACATTTCAATGTTAAAATCAAACCCCAAAATACTAAATAACTTTGAAGTCATAATTGTAAAATAATTAAAGAATTTCAAAAACGCTAGAGTTCCAACGTTTAGCAAGAGTGTCCCTATCATAACTAAACGCTTTTGCCTCACAAACTTTTTACAGTTACTATTTTCATTTATGGTTATTTTTTTATTCAGCTTATGTATTATTTTGGCTGCAAAAAATGTGGTTGTTATGCTCATTAAAAGAAATACGAAAAATTTTATATCCGATGACAAATAAAAAACAAGACTTCCAGTTAAAAGCAACAGCCACTGAAACTTCTTTGGTATACAATAATAGACTACCGACAATATAATAAAAAATGCAATAAAATAAAGCGATATGATGTTTAACACGATACCCCACCTAAATATTTATTTTGATAAAACTAAATTAATTTACTATAAAATACATTATACCAAAAATATTTACATATTCAAACATTTTTTTACAATGAACAGCAAAGCTCCACTTCTCTCGAGGTGGAGCTTTGCTGTTTTTCATAATTTATGTAAATAGTGCTTATACAACACTTTTTAAATACCATTTTTTGCCCTTAAATCTGATTGCAAAGAAAATAGACCTTGCAACCCATTCAATACCCATACTAACCCATACACCATATACCCCCATGCCAAAGTTCATTGCAAGCACGTATCCAAGCCCTACCCTGAATACCCACATACAAACTAAGCAAACAAAAGAAGTGTAGTTTGCATCGCCTGCCGCACGAAGGGAGGATGGCATAACGTATGACATCGACCAAAAGAATGGTATAGGTATAACGCCTATTAAAATTAGGTCTTTAATGATTACTAACGCATCCGGCTGTGGGGCATACAACCCTAATATAGCTGGCATTAGCGGATAGAGAATAGCCGTGGTTATTGTCATTACCACTGTACCTATCTCGACCATTCTCTTGCCATATCTCTTTGCAAGTGTAATATCTCCCGAGCCAATGCACTGACCAACCACGGTTATTGCAAGGGTTGAAACTGCAAATCCAGTTCCATAAAGTAAGTTGACCGCTGAAGATGCAATAGTATTGGCAGCAATACTCACTGTACCTAACTTCACAATATACATTTGGGCTACTAATGCGCCAAAATTTAAGAAAATTTGTTCTACGGCAAAAGGTACACCCAACTTAATGATTGCTTTTTGCAACTTCCAGTTCCAAACAAAAAAATCACTCATTCGGAATGTAATTACACCTTTTGGACTCAGTGCAATATACAGTGCAATTGCACCTCCGACAAACCTTGCTATATTAAATGACAATGTTGTACCTAAGATATCAAGGTTTAACACCTCTACAAACAACACGCTTCCAAATAAGTGAATACCATTAATAATAACGGTCAGATGAAGACAAGTCTTTGTATCTCCTATACCACGCAAAACAGAAAAAATACCGTTATAAATTGCAAAAGGCAACATCGAAATGAAAAAACCTCGCATATATGAGATGGCTTTGTCTTTTACAATCTGTTCTGCATCGGCAAACGTTAAATTCATGATAGGTTCGGCAAAAATAAATAGTGCCGTTGCTGTTACTGCCGCAACCAAAAAGGTAATCATAACGACCTGTGCTGCAGACTTTTTCATCGTTCTCTCATCACCTTTGCCCTTATATTGGGCAACGATTACAGTACCACCCGCAGAGGTGGCAAATATAAGGCTCATTGCAAGCATTACGATTGGACTAACCAACCCTACCGCAGTTACTGAATCCTGGCTTGATGCGCTTATCATTGCATTTGTAAGCATACCAATAAAATATATAAAAAACTGGTCAAGTATAAGCGGTCCTAACATTGCAAATATTTGACGATATGAAAACATTGAACTTCCATAACGATTGGCTAAAAATTTATCAGCCCTTGTGCCTGGTTTTATCAATGTACCTTCTTTAAAAAATTTCATTATTCTATCTCAACTTATCTTTAAATTTTTAACTTATATTTATTAAGTATAGATGTAACTATGGCAAAAGTAAAGATGTTTTACAAATAAATATAATTACCAAATCCTTTAAATTTGTATGAACGCAATTGGTCTTATCATCATAAGATGTAATGTTATTACAGTTTTAAAACAGAAATTTAAAAAACAATTATAAAGGAGTAGTAATATGCTTCAAAATAAAACTATTTTGGTTGCTGGCGGAGATTTGAGAAATGTTCATCTTGCAAAACTCTTGTCGGTTCATAACACAGTCTATACGATTGGTCTCGAAAAAGCAGAAGATTTGACAGTCAAAACTGTTTCAATTCAACTTTTAGTGGAAAATGACATTGTTCCTGACTACATAATTTTCCCGATGCCTGTAGGTAGCGACGAAGGAAATGTCAACACTCCTTTTAGCGATGACATTCTTAAGATAGAGGATATCCTTTCCATAGCAGTTGCAAAAACTCACATACTGGGTGGGAAACTCACTGATGCCCTAAGGCAAAGGCTTGAAACGATGAGGCTTTCCTATACCGACTATCTATTGCGTGACGAGCTTGCTATTTTGAACGCCGTTCCTACTGCAGAAGGTGCAATACAGATTGCAATGGAAGAGCTTGCTACTACAATCTATGGACTTGATGTGCTCATTGTAGGTTATGGACGAATATCCAAAGTTTTATCTCGTATGCTTAGTTGCATGGGAGCCAAAGTTACAGTTTCTGCAAGAAAGTTTTCTGACATTGCATGGATTCAGGTAAATGGCTTTATTCCTATTCACACATGTGAGATTTGTGATGTAATTTCTAATAGTCAACTTATATTCAACACTGTCCCTGCTACTATACTCGACGAAGCCTTGCTTTCTAAAGTGAAGAGAGATTGTTTATTGATTGACCTAGCCTCAAAACCAGGCGGAATAGACTTTGAAACAGCAAAAAAGCTTGGTCTTAAAACTATATGGGCACTATCTCTTCCTGGTAAAGTCGCACCAATCAGTGCTGGAAAAATAATTTTTAATACAATCCAAAATATTGAAAGCGAAAGGAGGTATAGCCTTGAATAAAATAAAGTTAGGCTTTGCACTTTGTGGCTCATTTTGTACGT
>JBAQWI010000529.1:0-1787 GCA_049298835.1 Oscillospiraceae bacterium | reverse complement strand
ACATTGAGGAACGAAAAATGTGTTGACTAAAAGCGCAATTAGAGAACAAAGAGATAAATAAAATTCCTATCTTAGTGTCTTAGTGACTTAGTCTCGACTTTAGCATTTTTTAGCAAAAAAAAAGGCAAACCTGTATCTTAAACCTTTTTCACACTACTGATAGAGGATTTAAGATGACAGATCTGCCAGATGCAATTATACAAGTTTTTGCTTTGTTTTCGCCACTATTTTCACGACCAGTCTACAAAAATACCCTAGAATTAATAGTTGCACATTTTCTTTGCACTGGAAAACGTACCGTTACAAACTTAATAAAATGCTTAGGAAAACATAAAGACACAAATTTTACTAAATATTTTTATGTCCTCCGTAAAGCTAAATGGTCCACTTTTAAATCTAGTAATATATTATTTTTATCAATTGTTGATCGTCTTCTCCCCAAAGATGCACCGATTGAAATCAACATCGATACTCATTTAAACAGACGTAAAGGTCCTAAAATTAAAGGACTTGGCTACCACCGAGACGCCGTTGCCTCATCAAAAAAACAAAAAGTTCTAACAACAGGGCATAATTGGCTCGTGGCAACCGTATGCGTGAACATTTTTGGGTCAAAGTATAAATGGAGTTTACCTTTTTTATCCTATCTTTTAACACCAGAAAAGCCTTTATCAAGTTCTTGCAACAAAGCAGACCTGAAAGGTAAAAGTCGTCACAAAAAAATGACAAAAGTTACCTGCCAAATCATTCTACAAGTTCGGCGCTGGCTAGGTCCTAAAAGAAAAATTATAATCGTTGCTGATAGTGCTTTTTGCTGCCGAGAGATATGCAAAACTTGCATAAAGCATAGTGTTATTTTCTGTACCCAATTAAGGCTTGATGCAAGCCTGTATGACTTTCCTCCAATTCACAAAGGCGGACGTGGGCGCCCTCGTGTGGTGGGAAAAAGATTACCTAATTTAGAAACTCTAGCGAATGATAAGAAACAAAAATGGGTACGCTTATCAGCTCCCTGGTATAATGGCAAAACTAAAAATCTGGATGTATTGACTGGTACTTGTTTGTGGTATCATAATACTGTAGGTGGAGTACCTATTCGATGGATAATCACTAAGGATCCATGTGGGGAAAGCAAGCCCATAGCAATTTTAATTACCGACTTTAGAATATGTGCTGAACAAGCGATCGCTTTTTTTGTAGGTAGATGGTCAATTGAAACTACTTTTCAAGAAATCAATCGGCATTTCAATTTAGAAACTATTCACACATGGTCAGATACAAGTATTAATCGAACCGCACCCACAATTATAGCTTCTTACTCGTTGGCTTGTCTTGTAGTTAATGAATCGATTAAGAATGGAGGAGCAGAAATAACGCCCCAAGCAACCTCATGGTACGAGAAGAAAACAGTAACTTTTTCAGATGTGATGATTTATCTTAAACTGTTAATTCTCAATAAAAAGTATTTTCCACAGTTGGGTAATGAACTAGACTGTGGAAAAATAGACATTGAAGAACTGTTTCACTTGGTAGCTTGTGCGTAAAAAATGCTAAAGTCGAGTTAGTGTCTTTGTGTTTAATTGTTTTTCTATATCGGCTTCTACAATTGCGGTAAAATATTAGCAGGTAATATCAACTAAAATCAAGTGACATAGGGGTGTTGGAAGGGATTAAGAAAGAGAAGAGAAAATATGGCTCCTTCCCCGATCTCGGTGGTTAACAAAAACAATAAGATCTTTTAAAACCTGCTGAAGACGTGAGAAGATAGCTCCACCCTAGGTAAGGAT
>JBAQWI010000528.1:0-1571 GCA_049298835.1 Oscillospiraceae bacterium | reverse complement strand
GGATATTTTCTAAACATTGCTTCTGCAAGTACCAAAATGTGATCATGACTAATTTTGCTTTCTTTGCAAGAACTTAGACTATAATATTCTTCATAAAGAATATTTTTATTATTAAAAAATTCAACCTCAAATGCTATACCTTCATCAAAACCTTTAGGTTTTTTAAATAAATCCGTTTTGGCAGTAGTGTCATTTACTAGTTCAGTTATCGTTTCTCTAATTTCCGCTTGGAATTTAGAAATCACATGCCAAATAAATTCGTGGATTGTGGAAACCCACAAATACTCGTTAGAAATTCTCGAGCGTATTTCTGCCACGGCATTGTTAGTATATGTAATACAAGATATTGATTTCGTTGGATAGCGCACACTAATTTCTTCAATTAGAGATATTAGTGAGTAGGTTTTCCCACTCCCAGCACCACCTGTCAAGATAAAATTTTGATTATTTTCAATGCATTGTAGAGCTGAATGTACTTCTGGCTCTATTGTTCTTTCAGCCATGTTAATCCCTCCTTAATATAAGTAGGAACTTGCCATGTTTTGTCATCTGTTGCTCGATCGAAGTAGAGAATCTCAGTTGCGAATGCCGATTTTTTATTTATACAATTTTGACCAATTTCATAATATTTTTTTGAATCAGTGTCGATTCTCCCTCTATTTTTAAGTCCTTGTTTAAACTTATCTTTATTGGCATGAATAAAATCAAGATTAGTACAAATGAATGCATCTTCGAAGCTGTTAGCTTGATATGAGCGATCAAGCGTTTGATATAAGACACAGTATTGATTGTCAAAAATCTTGTTTTCAAAAGTACGATTTTTAAGCGTGTCCAGATGTTCCTTATCGTCTAAAAGAGCGTAGAAAAATTTCAGTGAAGCGTTTGTAGTATGTGTCGCAACTTCAGGAGAGCAGCTTTCTAATCTATCATTCCCATTTTTCTTTGCTCCGTCAATGTCAGTAATAATCAAGACTTTCAACCCGATAAACTTCATCAATGGTAGAAACTTATGAGAATACGCTCCTGATTCAATTATAGAAATATTTTGCGATAACAGTGGAAGCGATTCAGAGTCCACTTCGTCAATTTTTTGCATCATAGCGGGCAATAATATTCTTTCAGTATCCCCCTCAATAAACACAGCTTTATCAGCAAAGAATAGTTCGGATCGGTTTAAATTTAGATATTGTTTGACGAATTTAAACGCCTGAGGATCCGAAGCATAATCACTTTTTAGACTTTCAAAGTTTTTTGATTTTATCCCATTTGACTCAACTTTTAGATATCGAATATCGTCAAAATTACATTCAGATACAATATAAGAAGAGTGCGTGCTTATAATTGTTTGTAATCCTAACGTTATTCCGTTTTTAATTCTTCTGGATTCGATTAATTTTTTTATGTTTTTTATAAATATGTACTGTAGCTGAGGATGGGTATGAGCTTCAGGCTCTTCAATAAAGAGTACGTTTATGTCAGAAGGATCATTTTCACCGAAAAAGTCAGCGATAATAGTCTCAATCTCAAAAATCATCCCAATAAGATTAAGATATCCAAGACCATTATAACTC
>JBAQWI010000527.1:0-3301 GCA_049298835.1 Oscillospiraceae bacterium | reverse complement strand
GTCATAAATAGTTGCCGAGATAAAATCAGTTGGAATTTCTCCTGTGCTAGTAGGCCAAAATGAAGTATTAAATTCCCATAAAGATGTGATAATATTCTGTGTAAATCTCGAAGGTACCCAAGCCATTGTTCCTGCCCAAAGATCTTCTAAAATTCTTAAGTGATACAATCCAGAACCCATCACGGATAACGATGTTTGCCCACTTATTATTGTAAATCCAAACTCTTTACTAATGATTTCAAACATACTGTTATTATCAAATTCACCAAATTCTCCATACATAAAATAATCCAAAATAACATCAGAAAAAGGTATAGCAACAAGAGTAATAACAGCCAACCCAATATATTTAAAAATGACTTTTTTAACGTCTGATTTTTCACTTATAATATCAACTCGCAACTTGAACATTATAAAAATTACAAAGTAGATAACAGCCATCATCCGTCCATCATTTGCAACAAGATAAAATATTGACCAGAACACAGAAACAACAAAGAGGACAAACACAATAATTTTATACCTTGTATTTTCTCTATCCAGTAATTTTATGTAAAATAAATATGAAGCAAACATAACCAACTGACATAAATGTTTCATAAAAGCAAAAGGATTGTATATTGGAGTATATCCCGACCGGATGTAATCTGCATATTGTATAATGTTAAATGGAGATCCATATACATGAGTCCATAGAAAAATAGAAACTAATCCAAGAATCAAACAAATAACTCCCGGCATTATAATTTTATTAATTGTCAATTTTTTCTCATCTTGTTTATTTTCTGAACGAATTGAATAACCGAAGCTTAATGAAATATATCCGATTATGGAAAACATTAATAATAAAAACAGCTGTCTTATACCATTCGGAGAATAATTAACGAATTCAACCTGAATGCCAACAGTATAATACTTGTAATGAGAAACAGCGGGAATAATTCCATAAACAAAAGAGTACATTAGTCTCACGTAAGAGATAATTCGAATTTCTTTTACTTTACGGATAAATAGTACTTCTCTAGCAATATAAATAATAGCCAGGAAAGTGTATATGACAATTAACAATAATAAACCAATCTGATTCAAATATACTATTCCCCCCTATTGCTAACAAGAGCGTCTATCATCTTAATCCAATTTCCATTAACATTTTGTGGATAGAAATCTCTACTTCTCATACTCGCTTTTTCTTCATATGATTTTCTTAAGCTTTCGTCCAATACAATTTTAACAATTGCATTAGCCAAGCAAATTTCTTCTGGAGTAAGTTCATCTTCACAATTAAAATGATCGTATGTAAAAGTTGGTACTAAGACTCCATATTGAGCATACTGTATGTCCTTAGTTTTATAATTCAAAGGCGTGTTTGGAGCAAGAATCTCTCTAGGTCCAGCATCACAATCTGTAGAAATGATTGCTTTATTCAAAGCTAGGGCTTCTAATAGCGCATTACCTAAACCTTCATACAAAGAAGAAAATACAAAAGCAATACTATCGTTAATTATATTATGTGGATTTTTAATATATCCGCCAAATATAATATAATCCTTTAATTGTAAATCATTAGTTAATTCTTTTAATTTTATTTGTAACTCTCCTTCACCTAGTATAACAAGTTTCAAATCGGGTATTAATCCATGTACTAGTTTAAATGCCCTAATTAAGTGCCACTGGCCTTTTTGAATTGAATTTCTACCAACGGTTACAATATATCTCCCTTCGATTTCAAACAATGGTTCTGCCTTAGCTAAATCCATTAGTCTGTCTTTATCACAAGAATTGTATATTGTATTTATTTTATCTTCTCTTATTTGAAAATTGTTGATTAAATCCAATTTAACTAATTCGGATAGTGCAACGACCATATCTGATTTATTACTTACAATGCTGATCAATTTTTTACGCCCAAAAGAAAAATTTTCTTTTGATGGCATATTTCGAATTGATGTTATGATTTTTTCATTACGTCGGGACAGAATATTAACTACATTTGGCCCCTCCAATAAACTTATGCTACAATCAATTTCTTTTTCCAATTTCAATCTTCTAACTGCAAATATTCGTCTAATAACTGTAGCAATCTTTCCTACCTTAGATTCAGCCGGTGGCATTGATAAATCAACAATTTGTCCACCATGTGGGTAGGCTTGATTTTTACCATCAAAGACAATTAATGTTACGTTATATCTACTCGCTAATTCTATTGATAAATTAGAAGCTACACGCTCTGCCCCCCCACCATTTAATTTTGGAATAATAATCGCTATATTTGTCATAATTCCATTATCTTTGATAGACATTTTTTAAAATCTCCTTATATTCGTTTAAATCATTATTCTCAATAAACATTTTTATACTATTAGTAGAAAGTCTATTTCTTAAATTTATGTTATTGACAATATCATGTATTTTATCAGCCAACATATCATCATTATCAGAAAGAAATCCATTGTAATTATCCAAAACTAAGTCACTCATACCATCTGCTGGAGTACTCACAATGGGTACACCTAACGCCATTGCTTCAAGGGCACACATTGGGGTCCCTTCATACCTAGATGTCATAACCATTACCTTAGCATCTTTGAGTATTTTCAATGGATTACTTTGATATCCTAAAAATTCTATATTATTTTGGATTCCATAATCATGTGCACTTTTTTTTGTGTTTTCCAATAAATTTCCTACACCAACAATAGCTATTTTAATTTTTGGGTTTTTGATCACTAATTTATTTAATACTTTAATTAGTCTTTCAGGATTTTTTTGATATGCTAATCTACCTACATAAACAACATCAAAATTATATGTTTCGGTATCTTTTCTCATTTTCTCAATTACTGAATCTTGATTCATCACATTATACAATACAGTACTTTTTGATTTGATATTTCTATGGAAGTAATAATTGTCATACGCTGAATTTGACACCCAAAATATATGTTTATATTTAATTGTTGATAAAATATATAAAAGAGTTTTCTTGTTTAGCTTGCTCATGTTTTCGTGATTCACATGCATGTGTGATATTACAGTTGTTTTCCCTGCTGCCAACCCAGCTATTATGCTGGCAGTGACATCGTGTGCATGAATAATATTTGGTTGATATTCTGCAATTACTCTCTTTAGCTCAGTTACAGATAGTCTACTCAAAGCAATAAATTCTATATTACGATTTTCCAATTCTTCTCGAATTGCACCATCTCTACTACAATATACCATTTCTATATTCGAATCTTCTTTAAACATATCTATTACTTGGCACACAACATTTTCTGCTCCTGAAAAAGTATAACTT
>JBAQWI010000526.1:0-2242 GCA_049298835.1 Oscillospiraceae bacterium | reverse complement strand
ATTCTACGCTAAGAAAACCAACCAAGGAGTGGGGGTGGTATACAAAGTAAAAAACACAAATTTTATCCGTTTTCTAAAGACCTCCAAGTCTTAATACATAAAAAGCATAGGTTGTGGAATAGGTGGATAGAGACAAGAAAAGAAAACATTCATTTAGAATATAACAAGGTACGGAAAAAAGTAAAAGAGGAATCTAGAAGGCTGATTAGTCAAGAGCAAAATAATATTGCAAAATTATCTAAAACTAATCCCAAAAAATTTTGGCAGTATATTAAGAGTAAATCTACCAGTAGTACCAATATTGGGGATTTAAAATGGGTAGATAAAAATGGAATTGAGAGAGCGGCTGAAACAGATGCAGAGAAAGCATCTGCTTTAGAGGAATTCTTTTCTTCAGTTTTTACCAAAGAGGGGGAACAAGATTTTGAAAACTTACAAAACAAAACTGTTAAAGAAAAAATGACAGAATTAGTTTTAACCAAAGAAATGATTTTATTAAAGTTAAGCAAGTTAAAGATTGATAAATCTCCGGGTGTAGACCTTCTGCACCCTAGGGTTTTATTTGAATGTAGAGAAGTATTAGCTCTACCACTGATGATAATTTTTAATAAATCGTTATCAACGGGATGTGTTCCTGATGACTGGAAAAAGGCAGAGGTAGTAGCATTGTATAAAAAGGGTTCCCGTTCTGATAGAGGTAACTATAGACCTGTCAGCTTAACTTGCATTTGCTGTAAAATTCAGGAATCTTTCATAAGGGATCATGTAATGAATTTTGTTCTGCAAAATAAATTTCTCAGTAATAAACAATATGGTTTTGTAAAAGGAAGATCAACCATGCTTCAATTACTACACATGCTTGATAAGTGGACAGATTATTTAGAAGATGGTGGTCAAATTGATGCCATTTATACAGACTTCGAGAAGGCATTTGATAAAGTGCCACACAAGAGACTGATTTCAAAACTTAAATCTTATGGTATAAATGCACAATTGGTTAGCTGGGTTCAAAATTTTCTGCTTAATAGGAAACAATTAATAAGGGTAAATCAATCTGGGGTCAAGTCTCAAGCGGTATCCCACAAGGCAGTGTCCTGGGACCTATTTTGTTTATTTTATATATAAATGATTTGCCAGAAATTTGTAACGAGTCTGAAATATACCTTTTTGCAGATGATGCGAAAATGTTTAATCACGTTAAAAGTGTAGCTGATAGTTTAAAGCTTCAGGCCAGCCTAAATGAAATGCAGGACTGGTCTGAGAAATGGTTGTTAAAATTAAATATAAAAAAGTGTAAAATAATTTCCTTTGGTAGAAATGTTGATAATGATTTTAAGTACTATATTACCAATAACAATACGATTCATAAACTTGAAAGGGAAAATAATATAAATGATTTGGGAATCCTACTGGACAACAAACTAAATTTCTCGGCACACATACAGGCTAAAATTAACAAGGCATTTAGCATGATTGGTCTTTTAAAAAGAAATTTTAGACACTTGAACTTGTCTAGTTTTGTAACTTTGTATAAATGTATGGTTAGATCTCATTTGGATTACTGTAATTCTGTATGGGCACCATATAAAATTGGAGATATAGAGGATATTGAAAAAGTACAAAAAAGAGCCACTAAGATAATTCCAGCACTGAAAGGTCTAACTTATGTTGAAAGGTTAAAAAGATGTAATTTAAGCACTCTTAGGTTCCGAAGAATAAGGGGGGATATGATAGAAACTTACAAAATTATAACTGGGAAATATGATAGAAATGTTTCGCCAAAATTTTCATTCAGCGAGGTTACTAGTACACGAGGCAACAGTCTGAAAATTAACACAACTCGCACAAAGTATGACTTACGAAAATATTGTTTTACTAACCGGGTTGTTAATGTTTGGAACAGTTTACCAGACCATATAGTTAAAGCTTGTACTTTAAATCAGTTTAAAAATCGACTTGATAAATTTTGGAGTTGTCAAGAAATGTTCTATGATTTTAAATCAGGTCTGACTGGAACCGGGAGTCGCAGTGAAATAGGATATGATTTAGATTTAAATTAAATTTGTGGATTGCAAGAGATGCGGGCATAGAGGCCTTTGGCCTGAGCCCATATAGTCTGGAAGTCGGTCTAGGAAGCTGGACATAATCTGCAACAAGGCATATTTGGTATAAATTGATGCGGAATTTAATGTAGAATGACAGAAAAATTTGACCCATTCATACCTATGACCTTGGCAGATAT
>JBAQWI010000525.1:0-8510 GCA_049298835.1 Oscillospiraceae bacterium | reverse complement strand
TTTCCACTTATTTTAAGCTGTTTTAATGAATAGCATTCACCAGTTCGCTCTATTTCAAGGGTAAGCTTTCTCTGCTCTTTCACATCCTCACCCAGTAAGGCTTGATAGTCGAGCAACAGCAAAACCCCCTCATAGGAAAGTTTGTTTAGCTTTTGTTTGATACTTTGTTTGTCTGGGTGTATCTTAAACTGCTGATTTGCCCACAGCATTTTTGTTCTATCTTTGGTTTTTTTGTCAACACAAAGATAGTCAAGTCCCTCTTTTTTCAAGGCGAGTGCCAGCCGTATTTCAATGATTGGGTTTGAATTTTCAATCGCAACGAACTCTTTTTGACTTAGTGGTTTTAGGATGTTTTCGAGCACACAAAGTTCATTCATCAATCTTAACGTGCAAACAGGCTTATCAGAAAGTAACAACTTTGTAAGCTCTACCGTTACCCTTTCTGCCGAAATGTTTTGGAGTAACTCTCTGCATTCATAGAGTTCAGACTTTGTGCTTTCCTCGATAGAAAAGCTTAGCTGTGCCATAAAGCGAAATGCCCGCAAGATGCGGAGTGCATCCTCGCTAAATCGCTTTTTAGGCTCACCAATTGCTCTAATACACTTATTTTGAATGTCTTGTATACCAAAAAACTCATCGACAAGTCCACTTTTATCGTTATAACAAAGTGCGTTCATTGTAAAATCACGCCTAGATAAGTCCTCTTTTAGGGTTTTGGTAAAGCAAACATTGCTCGGGTGACGGTTATCTTCATAGCCACTTTCAATGCGATAGGTTGTAATTTCAAGAGGAACATTGTCAATAAAAACTGTGATTGTGCCATGCTTTTTGCCGATGCCAATTGTTTTATAATGCGAGAAAAGCTCCTCGATTTTGTCGGGGAGCATATTCGTCGTGATATCAATGTCGTTTTGAGCTTTTCCCATAACCATATCCCTAACACAGCCACCCACAAGATACGCTTCGCAAGAGTTTTGCTCAATCATTTCAATGGCTTTTTGTGCGCAGTCAGGTAGTTTCAATCCAATCACCTATTCTAATAAACGGTTAAATTCCTTTATTCATCTGGGCTTGTGCTGTAATATAGGTTGCACCAAGTAGACCTGCTGTATTTTTAAGTTCTGCTTTTACAACTTTAAAATTTGCATAGCTTTTCATAACTTTTCTGCCAATACGTTTGTTAATCTCATTTTCGATGTAGGATTCAGCAAGTATTCCGCCACCTAAAATCAACGCATTGGGGTTAAATATATGTACCAAAGTCACAAGGCCAATAACGATTTCGTCAATCCAATTATCGACAACGTTTTTCACTTGTTCATTGCCTTTATGCCACTCTTCAAAAATAATTCTACCGTTGTTTAGCTCAGGACTTAGTTTTTTAGCCTCACGCACAAGTGCAGTAGTCGATGCATATTGCTCATAACAGCCATCTTGACCGCAAGCACAAGTTTTACCATGTGGGTGGGTTACAATATGCCCAAACTCACCAGCTAGTCCCTGTGTTCCACCGTAAATTTGGCGATTAATCACGATTGCTCCACCAATACCTGTTCCATAAGTTACACACAATAAATCGTTAAACTCTCTACCTGAACCAAAATATGTTTCTCCAATTGCCGCTGCATTTACATCGTTTTCAACATAAGTTGGAAGATGAAATTCTGCCTCAAAAATGCCCTTTACATCTGTCCCAGTATAGTTTGGTACATTTTCATTTGCATAGACAATGATTCCCTCTTTGGAGTTAACTTGTCCTGTTGTTGAGATGCCGATTGCCTCAAAATCCTTATAGCCGTGTGCAATCTGGAGTGCACGTTCCATTACATATGGTCCACCGTTTTTTGCGTTTGTTTCAAACTCTTTGATTTCGCTAATGTGTCCGTTTTCATCAGCTATGGCAGATTTTATCGCTGTTCCGCCTATGTCAATAGCTAAAATTCTCATATTATTTACCCCCAAAAAAATTATAGAAAAATCTATTTTTCACTTGTTACGACAAGCCAATCTATTTCATTATACCCTTAGACAAAGGAAAAAGCAAGGATATAATATCCTTGCTTTTTAGCATATATTAACATTCGTTGAGGAGGGGTAAATTATACTTTTAGCTTGCAATAAAAGTATGTTTTAATTATAACACTCACGTTCTTAATGTTGTTAAAAAACTTTTAAGACAACGTGAAAAAACATACTATATTTTGTGAATTTATGACATACACAACCAAATTATTGCCTCTATTTTTCTTTTGCAAATGTCTCTAAGCGTTTTTGGATTGTTCTGTTGTAATTTTCAACAGTACGCTCATATTCCTCGCTCATAAAGCGTGAAGTAAGCAAAAAGTCTGCTGTTGCTTGGTTATTTGCAAAAGGAATATCATAAACAATCGCAATACGAAGCAATGCTTTTATATCAGGGTCATGTGGTTGCGCCTCAAGTGGATCGGAGAAAAACACTACAAAATCAATCCTACCCTCAACAATTTTAGCACCAATTTGTTGGTCGCCACCCAAAGGGCCGCTATTGTATGCCCTAATTGGAAGTCCAGTTTTTTCTGCAATCAATCTTGCAGTTGTGCCTGTTCCACATAGGAAGTGGGTTTTAAGAATGTCGCTGTTTTTTTGTGCCCATTCCACAAGTAATTGTTTTTTGCTGTCATGTGCAATCAATGCAATGTGTTTTTGCTTTCCAATTGTGAAGTTAATAAATTCATCTTGTATCATATTAATTCTCCTTATTCATATCTTCTGACGTCAGCAACAACAATACCTAAAATTGTAACTTCATCAAAAATCATATCTTCCATATCGTCATTTTCGGGGTGCAATCTGAATTGTCCATTTTCCTTGTAAAACCGTTTTACAGTTGCCTCGCCCTCTATCATTGCCACAACAAGTTGCCCATTGCGAGCGACAGGACTTCTGCGTACGATGATCATATCGCCCTCTAAAATGCCAATATTCACCATGCTGTCTCCTGATACAGTGACTGCAAAAAGGTCGCTTTGGTCACCTTTAAAGCCTGAGTAGGAGATATATCCCTCAATGTCGTCAATGGCTGTGATTGGGTTTCCAGCAGCAACGTTTCCCAAAATTGGAACATCTGCCTTAGAATCATTTGAAATCGTGATGGTTCTGCGCTTGTTATTCATATGGGAGATTAACCCTTTTTGTTCAAGCTCGATCAAATATCTATGTACAGTAGAGGTGGATTTTATTCGCAAAGCATCGGCGATGTCACGAATGCTAGGTGGTGCACCGTTTGCAATTTCAGCCTTAATATACTCGAAAATGTCGCGTGATAAGTCTTTCATAATTTTCAGGCTTTCGCCCACACCTCCTTCGCACAGTGTTGTTTTTGCTAATTTTAATTATACCCTGTAAATTCACAATTGTAAATTAGATTTTGTAGGGGCGGATATTATCCGCCCGCGGATTAACCACCACATTTTGATTGTTAAATTTAATTTTGTGCGTATCGGCGGGCGATTAGTAATCGCCCCTACATTATAAATTAAATTTTTATCTGCCCAGAATCAATCATGGCTTGGGTTGCGTGCAATATTCCAAGCTTACCACTGTTATAGGTGATGCCACCCTGTAGCCATACTGCATAGGGTTCTCTGAGTGGTGCATCAGCTGAAAGCTCAATAGATGCTCCCATTGTAAACGCTCCTGCTGCCATGATGACTTCGCTCTCATAGCCAGGCATCTCCCACGGTTCTGGAGTTACAAAGCTGTCAACTGGTGAGCCTCTTTGTATTCCTTGGCAAAATGCCACAAGGCTTTCTTTGTTTTTTAGAGCGATTGCAGCGATGATATCCGTTCTATATGCGTCAAATTCTGGATAGACCTTGTAGCCTAGCATATCGTAAAGGCATAGGGCAAACACCGAGGTTTTGATTGCATTTGCAACTACAGATGGCGCAAAGAAAAGCCCCATAAACATTCCTCTTGATTGGTCAAGGGTACAGCCGACTTCCTTGCCCATACCAACGCAAGTTAGGCGGTAGGAGCAGAGTTCAACCAAGTCTTTTCTGCCAGCGATATAGCCACCAGTTTGAGCAATTCCACCTCCAGCATTCTTAATCAGTGAGCCAACAATCAAGTCTGCACCCACTGCTGTAGGTTCGGTTTTTTCCACAAATTCACCGTAACAGTTGTCTACAATAACGATAGTTTGTGGGTTCACCTCACGCACTATTTCAATCAACTCACCGATTTTTTCAACAGTTAAGGACTCTCGCAGTGAATAACCTCTTGAGCGTTGAATATAGCAAACTTTCGCATCAGAGGCAGATTGTTTTATCCCTTCAAGGTCGGGTGTACCGTCCCCTAACAGGTCAACTTGTCCATAAGAAACGCCAAAATCTTTCAGCGAGCCATTTCCCTCTCCCCGAATGCCGATGACTTCTTCCATGGTATCATAGGGTTTGCCTGTCAAACAGACAAGCTTGTCGCCTGTTCTTAGCACACCAAATAGTGCAACTGTTAAAGCGTGTGTTCCTGAAACAAAGTTATGACGCACAAGTGCGTCCTCAGCACCGACTGCTCTTGCAAAAACTTCATCGAGCACTTCTCTGCCTCTGTCGCCATAGCCATAGCCTGTGCTACCTGCAAAGTGGCTTTCGCTCACTCTGCAATGTGTGAATGCTTCAAGCATTTTTGCCTCATTGTATTCTGAAATTTCCTCAATGCGTGCAAAGGAAGCAGCACATTTTTGTTCTGTTTTTTTGCTCAAGGAAATTAGAGTTTCATCAAAATGAAAGAATTTGTTATCCATGATTTCTCCTTTGGTGATTATCATCGTCTCTCGACGACGGGGTTGTCACCGTCAAAAGACGGCGGGATGCGTTAAAAGGGTCAGAAACCAATTGCGTTGGTTTCTACCCTTTAAAACCCTACTTCCACGCTTTTTCTCAAACAATATTGATGGGTCGCACCGCGTTTTAGTGTGTGAAAACTTATTTGTTTGTGCTTTTTCTTTTTGGCTACAGCAACGATAAAACAGTATGCTGTCGGCTGTCATTTTCTCGTTGTCGAGTGTTGCCTCGCGTGGCTCTTGTATCAATATTGTTTCGCGTTGTAGCCTATATGGTATCACAATTTGATTGCGCGTTTGTGGCTTTTGTCCGTCTATCTAACGTAACAATACCATTTATCTAGTAGTGTACAGCCAATTTTTTCATAAAATTTATCGCTCGTTTTGTCTTGGCTTAACAGCATAATTTCTCTTGTATTTGGGGTTTGGCTTGCGATGTGATAAAGCATCTTTTGGGCGAGCCCCTTGCCCCGTTCTTGCTCGATTGTTGCGAGCTGTGCCACGATAATAGTGCCATCGTCCATAAGGTAGGTAGTTGCACTGCAAGCGCCCTGATAGGTGTATATTTTGGACATATCATGCCTTATTCTGTGAGATAAATCAGTATACCATCGTTTATATGTAGTAGAATTTATACTTCCTGTAAAAACTTTAGACAACAAATTATACCCTGTTTGGAGTTCATTTGACACACCTTCGAGCAAAACGGGTTCCCACTTATAAAGGGCATAAGTATTTCCAATTTCCACTTTGTAGCCACTCAGTTTCAACGGAAATTCGGATAAGATAGAGTTTACTGTAAACGCCAAAAACTGTGAAACTTCATCGACATGACTCTCATCTTTAATATAAACTACAGCAAAATTATCCTGCACACAAATTAAGACATCACCCGTTTCATCTGCAAAAAAGCTGATGAAACTTCTGCCGATGCCATAGGTTTTAAACAGGGCTTTTATCCTTAAAGCACTAGCCCCCCTAGATTTATTGTGCTCGATAAGTGCCCTGTCATTATAGTCTAATAGTTTTATCATATGTTTCCAACAGCGTTTGCAAGCTCCCTTGAAATGTCGCAAACTGCCTGTACATCAGATTTATCCACCATATTTGATGGGGAATGGATATACTTACTTGGAACTGAAACTGCAATTGTGCGAACACCTTTGCCAGAAACATGGATTGCACCCGCATCGTTGCCGCCTGAAATCATGGTCTTTGTCTGCACTTTGATATTTTTTTCCTCTGCAAGCTGAAATGCCAAATCAAAAAGCCCTTTGTCGTAGATTGTGTGGTGGTCCATATAGCTGATAACCGCACCGTCGCCAACAACTGATACTCGTTTTTCGCCAGTTACGCCCGAAACGTCACCACTTGCAGTTGTTTCAACAACAATCGCAATATCAGGTGAGATTGTGTGAGCCGCAACAGTTGCGCCACGAAGACCAACTTCCTCTTGGGTCGAAAATGAGAAATAGCAGTCAAACTCTAGGTCTGTTTTCATTATTTCAATTAAAATTGCACAACCTGCTCTATCGTCAATTGCTTTTGCTATGATTGAATTTGTGCCAACTTCTTTGTAGTTTCCAATGAACGAAACGCTATCGCCAAGGTTAATGTGTTTTAGCGCATCTTCCTTATTGGTTGCACCGATGTCAATTAGAAGCTTGTCCGTATCTACTGATTTGCCACGCTCATCAGCCTCTTGCATATGGACTGCCTTTGTGCCGATAATACCCTGTACATTGTCACCGATAACTACTCGTCTGCCGATGATAACTTTAGGATTGATACCGCCAACTGTCGCAAAACGGATATAACCCTCGTCAGTTACTGCAATCGCAATCATGCCAACCTCATCTGTATGAGCAGACAGCATAATTTTATTTTTCGGAGTAGATTTACCTTTTTTAAAAGCAATTACGTTGCCTAAATTGTCGATATGAGCAGAAGTTGCGATGTCTTTGATTTGCTCCATAATCTCATTTGCCACAAGGGTTTCTCTGCCAGAAATTCCATTGATTTCACATAGTTTTTTTATATTGTTAAACACTATAACTCACCTGCAATCTGTATAAATTCAGCAACTAATTTTGCTGTTTCTTTCATGTCAGATAAAGCAACCTGCTCTATCGGCGTGTGCATATATTTTAGTGGAATACTTAATAGAGCTGTTTTAACTCCACCTTTTGTAAGAATAATTCCATCTGCGTTTGTGCCAGTTGACGAACCGCCCATAGGCTCAACTATGTACTTGATTTCCTTTTCCTTTGCAACAGCCAAAAGCTTGTCAGAAAAAGTCTTGTCCAAAATTGCATGGTAGCCAATCATAACGCCCTCGCCCATTTTGCCACATCTGTGTTCAACAGCATCGGGTGTGAATGCAAAGCTAACGTCAATTGCAATCGCCATATCTGGTGAAGCAGTGTAACTTGCAATTTTTGCACCCTGTCCACCAACTTCTTCACGAGAGCTAAACTGGATTGCAACGTTTACTGGAAGTTCCTTGCCCTTTAGCAGTTCAAGTGCCTCTAAAATCGCACAAACACCAGATCTATCGTCCATTGCTTTACAGCTTACTCTGTCATTTAGCATCTCAACAAAGTCAGATGGGATTGTGATTTTGTCGCCTAGAGATATGTTTTGCAAGGCAGTTTCTTTATCGTAGCCAATGTCGATGAACATATCAGTAATTTCAGCAATTTTGTCTGCATCCTCTTTTGATTCAAGGTGAGGTGGTTTTGAGCCTACAACTCCGACAATGTCTTTTTTGCCGTGGATTGTGACTAGCTGTGCAGAAAGCAGACGGCGGTCGATGCCTCCACAATTTGCAAATTTAACAAAACCCTTGTCGTCAATCGCAGTGACAACCATACCTATTTCGTCAATATGTGCGTCAAGGAGTATTGTTTTTGCATTCTTGTTGCTCGACTTTATGATGCCTACTACATTGCCGAAGTGGTCAATTGACACGTCCTTTGTATAGTTTAAAAGCATTTCTGATGCAACGATTGAAGCTTCGTTTTCAAGCCCCGAAACACCAGTTGCAAGGCACAATGCCTTTAGGTTCTTTTTAATTCTGTCCATTTTTATTTTCCTTTCATATTGAGGGGGGGTTACGCTAAAGGGTCAAAAACCAATTGCGTTGGTTTCTGCCCTTTAAAACCCTACTTCCACGCTTTTTCTCAAACAATATTGATGGGTCGCACCGCGTTTTAGTGTGTGAAAATTTATTTGTTTGTGCTTTTTCTTTTTGGCTACAGCAATGATAAAACAGTATGCTATCGTCTGTAATTTTATTGTTGTCGAGTGTTACCTCGCGTGGCTCTTGTATCAATATTGTTTCGCGTTGTAGCTTGTGTGGTATCATATAGTTTGATTGCGCGTCTGTGGTTTCACCCTATGCCATTTGTTCTAAAATGCTCTTGAAATGTTGACCTCTTTGTTCAAAGTTTTTATATAAATCAAAGCTTGCAGAGGCTGGGCTAAGGCTAACAATGTCACCCTCAACCGCTAGTTTCTTTGCAGTTTCTACTGCCTCTTCAAGAGTATTCACGTTGACAATTTGCAGTTCGCTACCCATAAATTTGTCACAACATCTCACTGCTTCTTCAATTTTTTGGGCAGTCGCACCAAGCAAGATTAGGATTTTCACCCTCTCGCAAAGTACTGGTGCTAATGGCTCATAAGG
>JBAQWI010000524.1:0-4004 GCA_049298835.1 Oscillospiraceae bacterium | reverse complement strand
ATGTATGCCACAGCGTGCCATATCGCAACAAGAAGCCTTGTAAGGATTGAAGCACCCACTCAAAAATATATTCCAGTCAAGATAAACAATTGTTCTAGAGGGGAAATTGACATCAAACCCCAACTTTCGGTTTATGGTGGGGAATTTACAGATGATAGCTTTTATGTTACTGTATCACCAAAGCTACCTTGGTGTCATATTCTAGCAAATCCCACTTTTGGCACTCTTGTATCAGATAGGGCTATAGGATTTACATGGGCAATTAACTCGAGAGAAAACAAGTTAACCCCATGGTTTAACGATACAATGCGGGACAACACGGGTGAGATGCTTGTACTAAAACTCGGTGATGAGTACTACGATATTATAAACGGATCAATTGCAGAGTTTTCGCCAAAGTATGCAAGATACCATTCAACCATTGATGAGTTGAACATTAAAACCAATATAACTGTTCCGGCTAAGGGAATGATTAAGTATATAGATGTTGAAGTTACAAACAGTGGTGATTGTGAAAAGTCGTTTGAGCTTGCTTATTACGTTGAGCCAACTATGTCATTTAGCCGTAAAAATTCTCGTCAAATTATCGGTGAAACGTTAGATGGGGCTTTATTATTGCACAACCCATTTAACGCATCGGTTTCTTCGTATATGGCACTCAGCTCTTATAGCGACAGCTTTAAAATATGTTGTGACAGAGCCAGTTTTCTTTGTGGCAGATGGGAGAATGATACACTACCACCATTTAATGATAACTGTGCTACAATTATCGTTAAAAAAGTGATAGAGCCTACAAAGACTTACACAATTAAATATGCAATGGCATTTGCTACCACAAAAAATGGAGTGTTAAAGCTAATTGAAATAAAGCCACGGGAGAAATATACGCCTGAAAATTCTATTTATATTGAAACTGCTGATAAAAGTGTTAATGCGCTTGTAAACACTTGGTTACCTTGGCAGATTGCATCTTCAAGACTTTGGGGTAGAACTGGATTTTATCAATGCGGTGGCGCATATGGATTTCGTGACCAACTTCAAGATGTGTGTGGATATATGTTACTATCACCAAACACAGCAAAAAGGCATATTTTCCGTTGCTGTGCAAGCCAGTTCGAGGCGGGTGATGTATTCCATTGGTGGCATACACTTCCAAATGGTGGTGCTGGAAAAAAAGGCGTTCGCACACGTTATTCCGATGATATGGTATGGTTACCTTATACAGTCTGCCAGTATATTTTGGGTACTGGAGATTACTCTATCCTTGAAGTGAAAATCAGCTATCTTGTAGCTGAAGAGTTAAAAAGTGGACAAAAGGATAACTATATTGACGCTAGGTATACGGATTATACGGAAACTGTTTACTCTCATTGTGCAAAGGCGTTAGAAAGGGCGCTAAATCTTGGCAAGCACTCTCTTGTGAAAATTGGAAGTGGCGATTGGAATGATGGATATAGCAACGTGGGGATAAATGGTGAGGGTGAAAGTGTATGGCTTTCACAATTTTTAGCCCATACAATGAATCTATTTTCAACCATATGTACAGAGTGTGAGGACACAACACTTACGCAAAAATATAAGGAAGTGGCAAAAAAATTGCTTTGTGCAGTAGATAAATATGGTTATGATGGTGAGTATTATCTGCGAGCCTATTTCGATGATGGTGAAAAAATGGGAAGTAAAAACTCTGCTGAATGCAGGATTGACTCTCTCCCACAAAGTTTTGCGGCTATTGCCAATATGCCAGATAAACTACGTATTCAATCTGCATTAAATGCTGCATTTGATAACCTTGTAGACCAAAAACAAGGAATTATAAAACTATTCACACCACCATTTGATACAAGCAACCAAGAGCCAGGTTATGTCAAAGGCTATCCTACAGGTGTAAGAGAAAATGGGGGACAATATACCCATGCAGCGGTTTGGTTTGCAATGGCAACAGCACTTCAAAATATACCAGATAAGTTCTTTTGTCTGACTAATCTCTTAAACCCTATCAAGAAATACGAGAACAAGGATGTTGCTCAAAAATATCTACTTGAACCGTATTATATTGCGGCGGATATTTATACAAATGAAGATGCATATGGACGTGGTGGTTGGAGCATTTATACTGGAACCGCAAGCTGGTATTATCAGTTGTTGATTGAATATATGCTCGGAATTAAACTTTCCAGTGACAGCATTACGGTTATGCCCATGCTTCCCCCTAATATAAATGGATACGAAGCAAACATTAAATACAATCAAAAGGAAATTAAATTGCATTTGAAAACCAATATATTAAGTGAGAAAATCATAAAACTTACAGAAAAAAATAATGTTATTGAAATTTAATCTATTAAATCCAAGTCATCTTACAATTATAATGTGATATTAGTACAAGATAATGCTGCTTTTATTGACAAATTGGGTATTTGTTGGTATTATATAGTTGTTATGTTATGCAATTAAGGCAGTTTCTATTGTCTTTATTAATATTATTGACTATATTGGAGGGCTTGAAATGGTTAAAAGATGTTTTGGCTGTATGAATCCTTTAGAATCTGACGTCTGCAAAAAGTGTGGTCATAATAACTCAGATTTAATGACGACAAATGCAAAGCTTTTAAAACCAGGAACTATAATAAAAGATAGATATTATATAGGTTTACCTATTGACCAGAATGGTGAGGGAGTAACCTATATCGGTTATGACAATACCCAAAATGAGAAAGTTAGAATTAGAGAGTTTTTCCCAGATACCCTTTGCCATAGAGATGAAAAAACCGATGATGTATTGTGTAAGCTAGGATTTGAAATTCAATATAAGTCCCTTATGACTGATTTTGTTGAGCTTTCAAGACAGCTGATTGGCATCACAGCCAACAACTCTCTATTAAAAGCAAGGGAAGTTTTGACTGATAACAGTACAATTTACACTGTTTATGAGGATATAGAGGGCGTTAAACTTACAGAATATCTTCGTGACAATGCTGGTGAACTAGGCTGGGAAGAAACTGAAAACCTATTTCTTCCATTGCTATACACAGTAAAGCTTCTAAATTCAAATGGCATTATCCATAGAGGTATCAGCCCAGAAACCATTGTTGTAACAACAAATCATGAACTGAAACTATGTGGAATCTGTACAAGTGCGGTAAGAGCGATAAATTCTGAGGTAACAGCAGAACTTTTTTTAGGCTATGCTGCCCCAGAACAGTATCAAAAATGCACAAGCCACGGTGAATGGACAGATGTTTATTCAATCTCGGCAGTGCTTTATAAAACCCTAACAGGAACTATGCCACAAAGAGCTGATATGCGTGACATTGACGATGAAGTGATGAAACCAAGACAACTTAACCCTAATATTCCTATGAGCGTCTCAGAGGCAATTGCAAATGGACTAGGATACAGCAAGTCAAACCGCACTGCTTATGTGAAAGACTTAATAGGTGAGCTTTATGCGGTGCCTGTACCTATTCAGCCAGTTAATATTCATACTGAGTTTGAAGAAGAACCAACAAGATCTAAATTCAGACTTCCAATATGGCTGATTGTAATTTTGGTAGCCTTACCAATTATGTTAATTTTGTTCTTCGTAGCATATAACATTGTACTAGGTGGGGATAGTGATAATACTTCAAGTACTGGGAGTGTTATTTCAAGCGATATCACTTCAGAAGATACTTCATCAATGCCAACGTCTAGCAAAGAAACTTCTTCTAGTGTTCCGACGGTTGTTGTTGTGGATTTTGTAGGCAAGTTATATGATGACGTAATTACTAATGAACTTTATACTAAAATGTTTAAATTTAAAGATAAACTTGAGGTATATGATGAAACTTTACCTATTGGTGAAATAATTAATCAGGACATTGCAGAAAATAAGAGGGTTGCGGAGGGAACTGAAATTGAACTTACAGTAAGTAAAGGATCACAGTTTGTAACGTTACCAACACTAACTGATAGAATGGGTGTGCCTATAACTCCAGAATTTTATAAGGCTTTCCTAGTTG
>JBAQWI010000523.1:0-4917 GCA_049298835.1 Oscillospiraceae bacterium | reverse complement strand
ATATCGCCACCCCATAAAAATTTTTCCGGAAAAACCATAGCTGTTACCTTCCTTTAAAATGAGGCAAGGTTGTTAACTACCTTACCTCAATAATCGTCATACTTAACTTATTAATCGTTGATAAAATGTACTGTATCATTCAGTTTCATTTTCAAGACTTGCGATCATCTCAATACGTTGGGCATGTCGTCCATCCTCGTACTCAGCTTCATGGCCCAATTCTTTAAGATAATCAATAATAGTAGGCTTTAATTCAATTCCTACGTGGTCACTACCAATTGCAATCTTAATCTTTACCTCTTTCTAGAGTTCTGTTAGCTCTGCAACGATTTCTTTATAATTTTTTTCTTTATCAAAGTTTTCTTTGTCAAAAATCTTTGGCACCGGAAGAATTAGCTGAATAACAAAACTAAGCAAGATTGCTACCGCAGTTGCCGCAAGCATTACACCAACATCGTACATACTACCTGTCTCAGGATTAATATAGGCCGGGTATTGGAAGATTCCTTGGGCACCAAAAACGTATGCCTTGGCCCCCATGACACTTACAATGGCTGCAACTACACCGCCTACCCCACATGTAATATAGAATGGTATTTTCATCGGTAAAACAATCCCGTATAGCGCTGGTTCAATACCACCAAAGAGTGTCGTTACAAGAGCTGGAATACCAATAGCCCTTACTTTTTGCTCTTTAGTTTTCATCAAAATAGCAAGCAATACTCCTGTTTGAGCAAAATTTATTATTTGTACTGGCATTAAAATTTCCATAGTTCCAGTTTGAGTTAACTCTAAAATCGCTAACGGAACTAGGCCCCAATGCAAACCAAACATTACCAAGACTTGCCATACAGTTCCAATTGCTAAACCATAAACTAATGGGCTAAATTGACGAATAACCGTGAGAGTACTTGCAATAGCTTCAGAACTTGCATTAGCCAATGGTCCAACAGCTAAAATAGTCACTGGTACTATGATTAGTAAAGTCAGAAACGGTACCATAAATGCCTTGATAACATCAGGCATCCAAGATTTAATCCATCTTTCAACATAAGAAGTTAGCCAAATTGACAAAATAATTGGCGTAACCGTCATCAAGTAACCGCCTCCGCCTGGTGGTAGTTGAATCGGTAATCCGAAGAAATACGCTGCATTGTTTTCGCCTAAGGTAGCTACAATCGTAGCTAAATTTGGATATACCAAGGCGCTAGCAATCGCTAGAGCTGTGAATTCATTTACTCTAAATTTCCTAGCTGCTGTAATCGCTAATACAATTGGCAAGAATTGGAACAGGCCATCACCCATGATGTTGATAATCATGAAAACACCGTTATTGCTAGTATTCCAGCCTAAAACTACCGTTAGTAGGGAAGCAATTCCCTTTAAAATCCCTACAGCTGCTAGAGTTCCTAAAAATGGTTGAAAAATACCTGAGATGACATCGATAAATACCTCAAGCAAATTTCGTTTGCCTGCCCTCTCAATGCTGTCTTCTTGTAATCCTTCTTCAGATATCCCTTGAGCCAATACAGCATCATAGACATCTGCAACATGTGGGCCAATCACAATTTGATATTGACCACCAGCTTCAATAACAGTTATAACATCATCCAAGTCTCGCAAATACTCTGTGTCTGCCTTTTCACTGTTTTTCAGTTGAAACCGTAATCGAGTTGCACAATGACTTAAATCAATAATGTTAGTTGCCCCACCCGTGTGTTCAATAATGTCTCGTGCTAAATTTGAATAATCTTTGTCAGCCATGAGAAAACTCCTTCTTAATTATTTATTTTTATTTCATGTGACAATGGTATCGTTTTCCATGACATGGATATACTTTTATTTTTCCTTTTTTAGCTATATCTTATACCTGTCCCTTATTGCCTTCAGTCAAGTGTTTTATCAAAACTTTATTTGGACCCAACATACAAAACTGATTCAAACAAGGGTGTGAAATGAGCCGGTTTTTAATACGGACTCTAATTGGTCCTAGGGGCTGTTCGGCTTACCTTCACTTCTACTATAAAAAAATAGTAGCACAAACCATGGCCGTGGTTTGTGCTACTAATGTTAGTATGTTTTTAATCATGAATATGGTACAAATTTCGGTATTCTTTTGGAGTAATATGATAATATTTTTTGAAATAGCGTCCAAAATAACTTTGTGTAGGAAAATTAACATATTCTGAGATGACAGGAATGGGTTCATTTGAGTAGCACAACAGGTTAGCCGCATATTTTAATCGGACCTGAATGACATAGCTTTGAAAGGTCATACCTACTTCTTTTTTAAATACTTTCGAAAAGTAAGTATCACTCAGACCAATATAATTAGCGACATCTTCCAGGTAAATCTTCTCACGATAATGACGATCAATATAAGCCATACAAGCCTTGATATAACTAGACTGGGTTTGAATTTTCTGGTTTTGACGAACATTTTCCGTCAACTCTTGAACAGCATGATTTCGTATCGTAATAAGCTGAGCAATTGTTTGCTGACGATCACATTGTTGAATATAATTATCGCTAATTTTATATGCCAGAGCAGGATGTAAGCCACCATCAATAGCCGCTCTAGTCGTTAAGGTTATGGCAACGATAGCTAAATTTTTCCAGTGGTTAACTTCTCTATTTGATAAGCGCCCCACTGACGTATCCATTGCGTTTTGAGCGGCCAGAGCCTCCTCAACAGCACCACGTTTGACACAATCTAAGAGATACCGTTCTTCATTCAATGTGTGGTGAGCTTGTGATACTTCCTCAACGCGAATATCATAACTAATTTTTTTTTTTATTGCTACTTGATTACTATATGCCAAGTGTTGATTAGCTCTTAACAACTCATCAACTGTCCAAAAACTCCCTGTTAAAAAGCTGCACACTAACCCTATCATCTCAAAAATTTCTTCCATCAAAAAAGCCTTCGGAGGGATTGGGTCAACGTTCAAACCATAATAATCCGCATAAACCTGCAGACTCTGATTCGAAAAATTAGTTAAACTCATTGGTCCTAGGTAATAACTTGCTTTATCTTGCTGAAAATAGGCAAAGCAAACACCGAAATTATCTTGAAAAATTGTCGGAAAAATATTATTAACATTTTGATTTTTCCTAGAATTGATTTTGTGAAAATCAACAACTTTATTTCTGAAACTAACCGTTGTTAATGGATTAAGCTGAATTTGAGGATTATAATTGATTACATTTTCGTGAGAAACTTGCACCAAAGTAATTTGCATCACTTTCAGCATACTCATTAATTCATTTTTACTAATCATTTCGTCTCCTTATAAAAATAAGCCGCTGTTGTAAATAGCGCCTTAAGTATTTCTCGCGGTTTTCAAAGATTTGAAAAGATAGTGATGATGTGACAGACTAATTTATCGAATTCTATAAAAGAAAGATTCGGATCATCTACATTCCATAATTTAGGTTTTGAAATTTGTATATGTAGATATGGGTGAAGCGCCTCTAAACAAACATAATCAGCTGATCGGCGTGGGTTCTAAATGTATATCGACAGCGAGGCTCACAAAATATCTCCATTAAAATAACCGCATGACAATAGTCCATTATCATGCGGTTATCATTATCAATATAAAGAGAATTACTAGGAATTATTATTTAAATTCAGTTTTAAAAACCGCACCACGCTCCATAGATGTTAATTGCCTTGGGTAGATTCCCGTAAAGTTAAAGAAACTGGAATGATAATAGATTTACCTGTGTCACTAGGGAACGATATTAAATTTAATAGGCTATCTACCGCAGTTAAGGCAATTTTAGAAGTGTCTTGCCTAACTGTTGAAAGCGTTGGCGAAGAATATCTACCAGCGGGCATATCATCAAATCCAATTAATTTGATAAATTTAGGGACGGAACGGATATTTTTTCTCAAAACTAATAGTATTTCTAATGCAATAGAATCATTGAGTGAAAAAATACCGTCAGCAGCTGGATTTCTTTCGAGAAACGATATAAGATCCGCTTCAAATAAGGAACTTCTTATGTCCAGATTCAATAGGTTACTATTTTCGTTGAACGCAATATTATTTTTCTTTAACGCATCTTTAAACCCGTTAAGCCGCTCTTTGGTAGAGGTTGATTTCCGATTATGAACTGCAATGATGGGCTGTTTGCAACCGGAATGAATTAGCTGTTCCGTAGCTTCAAAAGCACCTTGGTAATGATTTGAAGAAATGAATATAGTCCGGCTCTTTTCTTTCGGTTCTCGGTCGATACAAATGTAAGGTATCTGCTTTTCTATTTGTGAATAGTCGAATTCGAATGCCTCTGCTCCGGAAATTACAATCAGACCATCGACACCTTTTCCTTCAAGCATGTGCAAGTACGCAGTTTCCTTTTCTTGATTTCTTGCAGTGTTACAAATAATGGTAGAATATCCCTTATCAAAAAGGATTTCTTCAATTTTTTGGACGACATCCGAAAAGAAGTAATTGCTGATATCTGGGACCAGTATTCCTATAGAAAAAGATTTATTCATACGAAGACTTTTTGCACTGTAGTTCATTTTATAACCAGTCTCTTCAATTACTCGAAGAACTCTTTTTCGTGTCTCTTCGGAAAAACGGCCGTTGTCATTGATAACTCTAGAAACTGTAGCCACAGATACGCCACTGAGTTCCGCAATGTCCTTGATTGAATATTTTTTCATACGGTATTACTCCTTGAGTAACCGATAACTCAAATATCGGTAATTTTACTCATATTTTCTCATATATAGCCATAAATGACAAGTATAGACCAGCTAATAATTCGTTGACAACGAAAGTAATGAGTGATAACATACACCCACAAAGGTAAATCGTTTACCCAATATTTTTTTTAGTTTTTGAGTAATCGATATCTCAGGAGGCGGAGCAACGATGTCAAAATTATTATGCCCATCAATGA
>JBAQWI010000522.1:0-12840 GCA_049298835.1 Oscillospiraceae bacterium | reverse complement strand
TTAATTTTGTATCTGTATCATAGCATATGTATTTACATATTTCAACTATTTAATAAACTTACACGTATTTTTATAAATGTATTTACATATGTACAATTATTGTTTATAATAATCAATATAACGTGGAGGTGATTTATTGCAAGCTTATTTATCACTTGATGTTGGCGGCACTCAAATAAAAAGTTGCCTAGTTTCAACACAAGGAGAAATACTTTCAGATGTATTATATTATCCATCGTATTCAAACCAAAGCAAACAGGAAATACTGGGTAACTTTAGTATTGTTATTCAGAGTGGATTTCATATTGCAAAGAAACTTGACATCAATATTATTGCTGTGGGAGTTGGATTTCCAGGGCCATTTGACTATTCCAATGGCATTAGCAAAATTCAAGGCATTGGTAAATACGACAGCATATATGATGTGAACTTAAAAGAAATCTTTGAACAAGAATTTAAATGTAATTTCTATTTTGCAAATGATGCAGACCTTTATACGCTAGGTGAATGTTTCCTTTCAAAGGGAAAAAACTACAATAGGGTAATGTGCATTTGCATTGGAACAGGGTTGGGGTCTGGCTTTTTTTCTAGACCGAATTTGGTTAAGGGAGAATATCCAGTACCAAAAACAGGTTGGATATATAACGAACGATTTATGGATGGCATCATCGACCAATATATATCTGCAACAGGAATTTACACAATGATGAAGCAAAATGAAGTTACAAAAAATGTTGCCACAGTTTTGGAATTATCGCAGTTAGCATCGAATGGTGATACGAATGCCATTGCAATATTTGACGAATTTTCCGAGCGGTTGACAAAAGCAATCTTGCCCTATGCAGTAGCCTTTAAGGCTGATTGTGTTATCGTTGGTGGTCAAGTTTCAAACTCTGCTCCATTGTTTATAGATGGGTTGAAAACAAAGCTAATGCAACATAATATCGTATTGCAAATTTCAGAAAACTCAGCTAATTTATCTATGCGTGCAATCATTAAAATAATACCAGCCCAATTGGCTTTAAATGAAATAGGAGAAAAACAATGAATAAAAAAATGGAATTACTCGTTATTCATCACGCACATACCGATATAGGATACACAGATAGACAAGAGAAAATTGAATGGCATCATGTGAAATACATTGAGCGTGTCATTGATATATTAAACTCCGCCTTTCGTGATGGCAACGAACAATGGAAGGGTTTTAAGTGGACTTGTGAAAGCTTTTGGTGTGTAGAAAAGTTTTTGAATGCTACAACAAAGCAATATATAGACGACTTTACTCATTATGTGAAACAAGGTAATATCTGCGTTTCAGGCAACTATCTCAACTGCACAGATCTTTTGGACAATGATGTATTAAAAGCGACATTGAAAAAAGTAAAACAAACAGCAGACAATCTAGGCTTTGATGTTACTTGTGGAATGACAGCGGATGTTAACGGCTATGGTTGGGGTTATCCACAAGCTTTGCTTGATTGTGGAATTGAAAATCTTTACTCAGGACTTCATACTCATCACGGATTTTATGCTACCAATAAAAAGCAACGACCATTTTATTGGCAAACACCAAACGGAAAGAAACTGCTCGTATGGCTTGGTGAGCATTATAATATTGGTAATGACCTTGCAATGGTTGAGATGAGTATTGGAAACTATATGGTTCGTGATGGGCTACAAAACGAAAAACTAGATGCATTTACCCTTGCCCAAACAAGAATTCAAGCCTATGTGGATACTCTGATTGAACAAGGCTACGAATATGACTTCATTCCAATTACAGTTTCAGGAATTATGACTGATAACTCACCTCCAAACGAGAAAATTGCTGAATTTATAAATCGCTACAATGAGAAAAATGGCGATACAATTCATATCAAGATGGTAACGTTAGAAGAACTATTTGATAGAGTTCGTAAAAGTGACGTTGCAATCGAAACCTTTCGTGGCGATTGGACTGATTGGTGGGCTGACGGTGTTGGCTCAACTCCAAATGTTGTAAAACATTATCGGGAGGCGCAAAGAAAGTATTATATTTGCAATCAAATTGATAAGGAAAGAAAAATCGTTGATGAAAAATTAATGGACAGAGCTTGCTATAATCTGATGTTTTATTCAGAGCATACTTGGGGATTTTCATCTTCAATTAGTGAACCTTGGCATCCACAAGTAAACAATTTAGATCAAAGAAAAAGTTTGTATGCAGGTCTAGCACATGAGGATACGAGCAGGTGTATTGATAAAATTTGCGAGGCAAATGGCGAAACTGCCGTGTTAATCAATGGAGATTACAAATTTAAAGTAATGAACCCACACAACATAAAGCTAAAAGAAATTGCACGTGTTGAGCTAGAAATTTTGTTCGGGCATAAGCATTTTGATATTATAGACGAAAAAACTGGCAAACAAGTGGCATATCAACTTGCAAGAGTAGCAAGAGGTTTTGAATTTAATCTTTATGTTGAACTTGAGCCAATGGAAACTCGAACCTATCGCCTTGTAGAAAAAGATGCCCCTAAGATAACTTCAGCTGGTATGTTTTCCGAGGATGGCTGTGACAGAGTTGCAGACTTTAATACAACTTATGAGAAAAATAAAGATTTGATAATTACACCATTCAAGTTAGAAACTCCATTCCTAAAAGTTGAATTTGATACAGACAACGGCATTACCTCTGTGTTTGATAAAACAAAACAAGCCGAGTTAATCAAAGCAGACAGAGAATTTAACCCATTCACTCCAATCTATGAAGTGACACCTATAGTGACCGATGCTTGTGATGTAAGACGTCAAATGGGCAGAAATAGAAAGGCTATTAACACCAAACGCTGTGCAGGTAAGCTTGTAAACACACGTGTGCTTGACAATGGTGATGTTTTTGTGAGAGTATTGTTATCGTATGAACTAGAGGGTACAACGATGTGCGATGTTGTCTTGACTGGATATAAACATATCGCAAAAATTGATGTTGATTTGCGTTTGAATAAAACAAGCGTATGGGAACCTGAAAATCTTTATCTTTCATTGCCATTCACAAGTGGCGACAAGAATGAAGAAATTTGGATTGACAAAACAGGTGCTGTGCTTCGACCAAGAATTGAACAATTGCCAGGTAGCTGTGTGGATTTCTACTGCATACAAAATGGTGTTGCATTTGTTGGCGATAGCTCCTCAGTGCTTATTACAATGCCAGATACCCCTTTAATATCAATGGGAACTATCAAGCCACATCCTATCACCCTTGCAGGACAAGAGGGCGTTAAAAACAATGACCATGTTTACTCGTGGATTATGAATAACTTCTGGGAAACCAATTTTAAAGCGTCATTGGCTGGATTTCACCAGTACAGTTATAGCTTAATGCTGACTGACGATACAAATGCTGAAGAGTGTTTTGCATTGGCAAAAGCTACAAACTGTTCTGTTTTAAGCTTTTATATGTTCAAGTAGGCTAGTAAATATAAGTAAGGAGAATGATTTTGCATCTTTATTTAAAGATTGAGGAATACATTAAGAATTTAATCGAGAATGGTGCTTTAAATGAGGGCGATTGCATTCCCATAGAAACTGATTTAAGCATTCAATTTAATGTAAGCCGTCCAACTGTTCGCCAAGCGATGAGTAATTTAGTCAATAAAGGGTATATTACACGAGTAAAAGGGCGAGGAAGCTTTGTTTCAAAGCCGAAAATTACACAAGAATATACCAAGTACATCGAAAGTTACAATGTTGAAATGCAAAAAAAAGGACTTGTCCCAAAGACAATTGTAATTGAATTTAAAGTGATAAAAGCAGATGCATGGGTTGCCGATAAATTGAAGATTGCACAAAAAGAAAAGGTAATCTATTTAAAAAGATTGCGTTATGCCCTTGGTGCATTCGACGAGAAGCCTGTACTTTTGACATCGGTCTACATCCCATTTAAAACAATACCTAATTTAATGGATTATGATTTTGAAAGTTTTTCCCTTTATGAAGCCCTAGAATTAAACCACCAATTGCCTCAAAAGGTTGTGCGAGAATTGAATGCAAGCATTGCACCAAAAGAAATTTCAGCACTATTAGAAATTGGCGAAAACTCACCAGTACAATTTATTACCTCAACTGGTTTTCTAAGCAATGGGGAAATTATAGAATATTCTGAAAGCTATTATCCCTCGGCAAGAAATAGGTTTGTAATTGAAATTATAAAATAAACAAAAAATACTGATACCCCTTTGTTGGGATATCAGTATTTTTGTTATCTATTGGTGTTTGGACCCAATCCTACTTTTTTTGAATTGTGAGTTTGGTTTTGATTTACCACATTGCCTGTTTGATTTGGAGTAGTATTGGCAATACTCTGTGCACCTGTATTTAATTTTTTTGGCTTTTCTTTTATAGTTTTTCCCATTTGTATCCTCCAACTTCTTATAATTTGCATTTTTCAAGGAATTGTTTGATTATTTCTAGTTCTTTTTCTTTATCTGCACCCAATCTGCCCAGTCGGTCACAAGTACCTAAAAGTGCGACTTCGTCTATTTTGGCTTGCTTTTTCATAGTTTCAATCTCGGCAAACGGCAGACGATTTACAACAAATAAAATCTGCATATGCCATCTCACGAGGGAGGAAACCGCTTTGACAAACTCATCATCCTCGTTAAAATAGGAAAAGAATTCAGCTACCAGTTCACTTCCTATTTTATCGTGATCATATGAGGTGATTTTCCCTTTTTTATTTTTCGTGGTAGATGGTTTTCCAATATCGTGTAATAATGCCGCCCATAAAAACACCCGTTTATCACTAGCATTTTGTTTTCTTTTTGCAGCTTCGTCGACCACTAACATGGTATGATTCCAAACATTTCCCTCAGGGTGATATTTTAAGGATTGTTCTGCCTTTTGCAAATCCAAAAGCACCGTGAATGGTGGCTGATTTAATTTGCCCTGTGTTAATAGGCTTTGTAAAAATATTGAGGGCATATCGTCTTGGAGCAGGTGTTTATCTATTTCTTCAAAAAGCGTTCGCTCCATTATTTTTGTTCTCCTACTTGATTGCTCAAACCGAATTTTGTCCTTGCACTTTCTGCTTGTGGATCGTGTTTGATATTTTTAGAATGGAACTTTCCATCTTTTTTCCCATTAGGACTACTTTTTTTCTTACTACTATTTGGCACAGTTTTTCACCTCCTTATCCTCAATTGATTTTAGAATATCAAATAGTAATTCCATATCTCCAAGCTCCTTTTCAGGAGTGGAAACAAGATCACCGTTATAGAAGTTTAACAGCTCATTGTAATAACCTCGAGATGGCATAAAGGATTTTTGCTCACTGTGTCCATCTTTATAATTAACATGGACGATACCACAATCTTTGCTTTCTAAATAGATATCTCCAAGTGTACAAAAAATTCTTAATCCTATAGGAGGCTTTTGAAGTTCTGTTCCTTTTGAATAAAAAGAATAATTTCCAACAACACTGTTTTTAAACTGGAGTAGGGTATTGATGGTAACATAAGGACAGTAGTCGTCGTTTTGAGGTCTGCCCAAAGCATATAAACTCTGGACATCTCCAAATAGAAACCGCATTAGTGCAATATCGTGAATACCGCCATCTAAGAATATTCCACCATAGAAGTTGGGGTGTTGACGCCATTCCTTAGCCCCAAAAGTATCACCAACCATATCTTTATCAAAATCAGCGCCTGTATTCAAAACAAAATACATCACTTCTCCAAGTTCGCCGCTAGAAATAACAGATTTAATGATATTATTACCGTCATCATATCTAAAATTTTCAGCAACCATAACTTTTAGGTTGTTTTTGGTTTTAATGTCAATTAACTCTTTTGCACCCTCTAGAGTAGAGGCAAATGGCTTTTCTGCAATTAGATTTTTATTTGCATTTAAAACGTCTTTTGCCACTTCAAAGTTTTCGGAAATAGGAACCAATACAGAAACGGTATCAATGTCTGTGCGTTTCAAAAGTTCTTTATAATCGCTATAGATACAGTCTGATGCAAGGTTAATTCCTTTTGCAAAACCCTCTGCCTTGTCTATTGTTTTATTGCAAACTGCTACTATTTCATACTTGTCTGAAAGCTCTTTCAGTGCAGGATAATGCAATCTGTCCCATGCAAAACCAATTCCAATAACGCCCAATCTAATTTTTTTATCCATATATAAATCCCTTTCCTTATTGTTTATAATTCGTTGGTGGGTGGTTTACAACTGTGATTTTCACAGACATAAAAGGTTGTTCGATTATCTTTTAACGGATATTCTTTTGTGGGCTCGTCAAGAATTGTGATTACTAATGAAAACTCTTGTTTTAACATTGCTAAATCCTGCCTGTTTTTTAAAACGCAAACAATTTCTCTTTGTGGGAATTGATGCGATAGCAAGGCAAGTAGTGAAAAACTATATCCAGTAGGGTAGGTGGCAATATTATTTTTGATAAAGTCAATTTGTTTTTGAGCAAATGTTTCTAATTCTGCATTTTTAGTGATTTTGGAAAGTTTGATTAAACAATAAGTCATAACTGAATTACCTGATGGAATTGCACCATCATAGAGTTCCTTTGGCTTTAAAATTAATTGTTCACTATTTTTGCCATAAAGATAAAATCCAGAATTCTGAGTATCCCAAAAATCATCAATAACTTTATTGGTTAATGCAGTCGCTTTTTCTAAATAGTTGTTGTCAAATGTTGCATTATATAATTCAATCAATGACCAGATAATAAACGCATAATCATCTAAAAACCCAGTGCCAGATTTTTTTTCGTTTCGAAAACTCACGAAGAGTTGATCCTTATCGGATAGGTTTTTTTCAATGAAGTTACTCGCTTTTTTGGCAATATCTAAATAAATTTCAGCACCTAAAATTTTATATGCTCTTGCAAAGGCACAAATCATAAGCCCATTCCAAGAAGTCAATATTTTATCGTCCTTGTGAAGACTCATTCTAGTTTTTCGATAGGCATAAACCTTTGATAGCAACGCTTCAATGCGTTCTTCAAATTGATTTCTATGAATGAGATTTGGAATATTTTTGCCTTCAAAATTTCCCTTCGCAGTAATATCAAAATATTGGTTAAAATATTCTCCGTCTACTTGTCCTAAAACAGCAATAATTTCATCGGGAGAAAAAACGTAATATTTTCCCTCAACGCCCTCGCTGTCTGCATCTTGTGCACAGAAAAATCCGCCATCTGGACTTGTTAGTTCCTGTGAAACATATGTCATTATTTTAACTGCAACCGACTTATACAATTCCTTTTTTGTTATTCGATATGCCTCCAAGTAGGCTACGGTGAGAAGTGCATTGTCATATAGCATTTTTTCAAAGTGGGGAGCGAGCCAAAATTTATCGGTTGAATATCTTGAAAAACCAAAACCGATATGGTCAAAAAGACCACCTTTATACATTTGCAATAGCGTCTTTTCTACCATTTGCAATGCTTTTTGATTTCCTGTAAATTCATAGGAACTAAGCAAAAATAGCAAGTTGTGTGGAGTGGGGAATTTCGGAGCAGAACCAAAACCACCATAGTCGGCATCAAAAGATTGAGTAAAAACCTCTATGGAGTTCTCAATCACATCATCAGACAGATCTCCACTTTTTGAGATTTGATTGTCCTTTAAAAAGCCAATGATACCGTTGCCCGTTTTTATTAAATCAGCTTTGTTAGTTTTCCATTTGCTAGCGACTGTCGATATTAAATCCATCAGCCCTGTCACACCTCGTGTCGATTTCTTTGGAAAATATGTTCCTGCGAAAAAAGGCTTTTGATCAGGTGTCATTAAAATGGTCAGCGGCCAACCACCACTTCCTGTTAGTGCGGTACAGACGTTCATATAAATACTATCAATGTCTGGTCGTTCCTCTTTGTCCACTTTAATAGCAACAAAGTTTTCGTTTAACAGTTTCGCAACATCATCGTCTTCAAAGCTTTCTTTTTCCATAACATGGCACCAATGACACGTGCTGTAGCCAATGCTTAAAAAAATGGGCTTATCTTCGCTAATTGCCTTTTCAAAAGCCATATCACTCCATGAATACCAATTGACTGGATTGTATGCGTGTTGTAATAAATAAGGGCTAGTTTCGTTAATCAAGTGGTTTTCTTTTTTCAATTTTTTCACCTCAATTTTAGTATTTACAAATTTTCAATTTGTTTGCAGACCAAATTTTGCAAAACAAAAAGCCCAGCTTTTGGCGTCCTCAAATAGGGATTTATAATCTCTGAAAAATTCGGCATAGTCGTGATAAGCGGCTATGCCATTTTTTCGTCTTAGTTTGGTAGTTTAACCGCTCCGATGCAGTTGTAATAAATCTGAATTTTCTGTGTTCTGTGACCATCGGTCTTTTCTGCCTTGAATACGATAATCTTGTCGATAAATTCACGAATAATTTCTGCGTCCAGCTCCGTAATTTCCGTGTACTTTTTGACCAGTTTGAGAAATCGGTCGGTATTAGAGGATTGTTCTTTTGCGCAATCTATGGTCTGTTTCAAGGTCGCCACCTTTGCTACAAGTTCTTTCTGCTCAACTTCGTAATTCGTAGACATTTTGTAAAAGCGTTCCTCGGATATCTTTTCAAACACACTGTCCTCATAGAGCTTCTGAATAATTTTGTCGAGAGTGGAAATCCGCGCCTGTGCCTGATCGTATTCATTTTGACTGAATCGGATTTCCCTAGCAAGTTCTTTAGCCGAGTTGTTCATCACAATTTGAATGAATTCCTGTTCTCGCTCCTTGGCAAATGCCATCACTTGTCGCAAATCCTCAAGCACAAGCTGTTCCACCACAACATTGTGTACTTGGTGGGAATTGCAGGCACCTTTTTTCTTGCGGTAGGTGGCACAGACGAAGTATTCTTTGTCATGCGTCCACCCATTGGCTCTTACTTGATAGAGTTTTGCGTCGCAGTCTGCACAGAACATCATTCCAGAAAGCATTCCCATATCGCCCAAACGTGAAGGTCTGCGCTTTCCGTCTCTAATTTTTTGCACCGTTTCCAAAGTACCCTCGTCAATAATGGCTTCGTGGGTATTCTTAAAAATCAGCCAATCTTCTGGGTTATTCCACATTTTGGTTTTACTTTTGTAGGACTTTTTATAGGTTTTGAAGTTCACCGTATGACCGAGATATTCCATCTTTGCGAGAATGTCTGCAACGGTGCGAGCCTGCCAAGAATAGGGAGTTCACGGAAGTCGTGCCGGAGTTTTTATGCCAAGCTTTTGAAGATGTTCGGTAGGCGTGTCAACCTTGCTCTTTTCAAGCTGTTTCGCTATTTGCGTAGGGCCGAAACCTGCCATACAAAGCCTGAAAATATCTTTGACAACATCGGCGGCTTCTTCGTCAACAATCCACTTTAGCTTGTCATTCGGGTCTTTGAGATATCCGTAGGACGGATTCGTACAAAGCGGCTTGCCAGACTCCCCTTTGGACTTGAACACAGCGCGGATTTTCTTACTGGTATCCTTGGCATACCACTCGTTTATGATGTTCAAAAAAGGGGTAAAATCGCGGTCTTGCTGATTGGCACTGTCGATGCCGTTGTTGATGGCAATGAACCGCACGTCTGCTTCTGGGAACATTATTTCTGTGTAATAACCCACCTTTAGGTAATCCCTGCCGAGCCGTGACATATCTTTGATGATAATTGTTCCAACCTTACCTGCCTCAACATCAGCTATCATACGGTTGAAATCCGGGCGGTCAAATGTTGTACCACTAACTCCGTCATCTGCATATAATTGGGTATTTCGGAAACCGTTATCATCGGCGTATTTCTTGAGAATCGCCTTTTGATTTACTATGCTGTTGCTGTCACCCGCAAGTTCATCGTCACGGGAGAGCCTGCAGTATAACGCTGTAATTTGTGATTGATTGGCGGTAACTGCTGTTTTACGCATAGTGCTAATTGTTGACTGTCTATTCATTTTATCCTCCATTTTCGACAGCCTTCAAGCGGTTAGCACTGTGTATATTAGCGTACTATTGCGAAGAAGTCGAGTTGTTTTCAGCAGATATTGTTGAACTATTTGATAACTTTTGCAGGCTCTTTGCATTAGTTGTAATAAGCCGTTTTAGCTTGGAATACGTGCTTTCTTTGGCGGTATCGCATACCCGTGATTCCACCACATAGACCGTACCATTGATAGTCGTTTCAGTAATGCGGCTGTTTGCTTGGCTTTCCATATCGTGACCTCCAATCCGAAGTTTAGAAGA
Source organism: Oscillospiraceae bacterium (assembly GCA_049298835.1). GTDB lineage: Bacteria > Bacillota > Clostridia > Oscillospirales > Ruminococcaceae > Paludihabitans. The sequence goes on along the minus strand of JBAQWI010000522.1, from coordinate 2,620 downwards.
AATAGGCACCGAGCCGGGTAAAGACCCAGTGCCCATAACGTTGTTTAAGCTTTCATTTTCAATATTTTTACAGCATCTAGCTGAATCAATTTGCCGTCCAACCTCTCGTATGCGGAAAATCCGATTTGCTCCTGCAGTGCATACAATTCACTTAAGCACTTTATAGTAAGTGGCTGACGCTCAATCAACCAGTAGTAAGACAAGTCACCAAATGCAATGCTTTTCGCACCTGTCGCTACTGTGGGCATATACGGTGAGGTGACAACGGGCTTTCCAAAGATGGTATTGTCGGAGTCGTTCCACAGGTAGCTACCTCTTGTATCCTTGAGCGTTCTGAGAAGCATTGCAGTATTATCATGCATGAGGAACACTGCATTTTTGCGGTATTCGGCTTCCAATGAGAAGTACAACGAGATAACCTCATCAAATGAAATGGTGGAACTGTTAGCCGTTGTTACCGCTGTATTGGCGGTTAAAATTCCTGTCGGTTTTGTTGTTCCGTTGCCGCTAATCAATGCGTTTTCTTCGGCTCTACCGAAACGCTTGGAAAAATCGCCAGTCAGATACTTTTCAAGATCGAAGCTCATATCGCCGATAAATGAATTATTGAGCCTTGCAAGACTTGACAGCTTATATGATTTTACAGAAAACTGTGTAAAGGTATCGGTGCTTTCGGGAATTGAATTGCCTGCCGTAACCCAATCTGCCGTACCTGTTGAGGATACCGCTTGAATTGTACCTTCAGCAGAGGACAGATTGACAACGGTGGCAAGTCTGCGGAATAGGTTCTCCTTTGCCAATGCAGCAGTAAAATTTACCCTGAATTCGTCCGGTGCAGTATACGCTCCGGCATCATCATAGCCCTCGCCCATGCTCAGATAATTCTCTTTTTTTCCTCTCATTGCGTTCCAAAATGCTCTGTTGTAAGTTGTAGATGTTGCCATAATAAATTCCTCCTAAAATTTTGTTTGATTTAGGGGTAATACCCCCTTTGAATGCGCGTTTTTTTGCGTGAAGGGCAACACTGCTGTCCGAATAAAAAAGTTGTAGGGATAGTTGATGCCCCATAGGGTACTAAACCCAACCTCTGCTCTTACAGTAGCTGATAGCTTCCTTGTAGGTGTTAAAGTAAGTGCTTCCAAAACCACTAACCACACACCAATGACACGAGTCAAGCTTTTTGCTACGCATAACGATAGCTGGTTTGCCATTGTCTTTGTTGAAAATGTGAATGCCTTCATAGTTCTTGGTATTGAAGTCACACGGCTTACATTTGCTGTATAAATGTGTTGCTTTCATATTGGTTTCATCCCTTTCTTTTTGTGGGGCATTATGGGGCAAGCTTTTAGGGTAATTCTCTATACAGGAATGAATATTTGAAACTACCTAAAATACCTGCCACAACTTGCCCTACTGTGTTAATTAAGCCAAAAACTCTGTTCCACGAATTAGCTTGTAGCCGATAAATACTGTTGTTTTCTCGCCACCACAGCGAGGACGCTTGCGAATGATTTTTCCAGCATTGGAGAGTGAGATTTTAAAGTTTTTTGCGTTCTCGGGGTAGTATCCATTTTCCCTGCACCAATCTTGATAGGCATAGTAGATGTCGGCTGTGCGTTCTTCGCAATTCCCGTCCTCAACAAGCCTTTCTTCAAGAAACAAGCCAACCTTGTCGTTTTCATGATGATAGGCAAGCGTTGCGTCTTTAACTGACTGTGGCATTTCAAGACCCGTTTTGCGTAGTTTGCGGTAACCATCAAGCGCCCAGTTCAGAATGCCGCTCAGGTTTTCCTGCTTTGAGAACTCAACTTTAAGTCCGAGGTCGCGCTCATATTCCTCAAAATGTCGCTCAAACGGGATAATTTTCACACGACCGCTGGTTAACAGGGTTAAATCGGTAACGGTTGGCAGATGGTTGGTATTTGTAAAAATCTTAAACTGTGGCTTAAAGTCAAAGCTGTTCTCGTGGAGAAACCTTGCGTTCACGGTATCGCTACCTGTCAGCGTTTTGAGTAGTGCTGCACTGAGAGTCAGCTTTTTATCTGGCTCACTGATATTTACAAACCTTGCACCGGCAAGCCTTGCTATATCCTCGGACGGAGCGGAACCGCTGTTATTTGTTTTCATACCGATGGTTTCGGGTCTGCAGGTTCTGCCGTAATCGCCACAGATTTTAAGGAAGGTTTCCATTGATGTTCCTTTGCCGTTTCTAGTAGTTGCACCGAACAGGATAAACATTGCTTCATATCGGGTATCTCCTGTCAGTGCATAGCCGAGGCTTTTTTGTAGGAACTCCGCTTTTTCATTGTCACCACTCATAACCTCATCAATGAAGCGTTCCCAGCGAGTGCATTTAGCTTTGGGATCATGGATGACGCCTGCGATTTTTGTGATATGGTCTGCCGCCCTGTGTTCTCGAAATTCACCGCTTTGTAGGTTCAGCGTACCGTTTTGGCAATTGAGCAGATAGATATCGGCATCAAATTTGCTCATTGACAGTGGATGAACGTCCTGCGCATCTTTAAGGATAGTTTCGCGATATCTGCGCATCTGCCATTTTCCGATAGAATCAATATACTCCTTGCGAAGACGTTCTTCCTCAATTGACAGAGCATACACC
>JBAQWI010000521.1:0-14735 GCA_049298835.1 Oscillospiraceae bacterium | reverse complement strand
GTTGGGACGTTGCAAGGTTCGAGGTTTGTGGACACAAGTGGGCAGATTTATCTGAAGGAAACTATGGTGTAGCACTTCTTAACGATTGTAAATATGGTTATGGCATTACCGAGGGCAAGATGACATTAAGTCTGATTAAATCAGGAATATTGCCAAATCCAACAACAGACCAAGAAGAGCATTTCTTCACCTACTCAATCCTACCTCATAGCAGTGGCTTTGAAACTGCTGATATACAAAAAGAAGCATATTGTCTAAACGTTCCAATGTATGGCGTTAGGGTGAAAGCTGCTGAATGCAAACTTGCAACAACAAGCTTGCTAAGTATTGATGCAGACAATGTTATGATTGAAACTGTAAAACTTGCAGAAAGTGGAAACGGCACAATCATTCGTATGTATGAAAATCAAAACAAACGCACAAATGCAACAATCCATTGGCACAAGCAGTTTGCAAGCGTTGTTGAATGTGATTTGATGGAAAATGCGATTGGGACACCGATAACAAATGTGGCTGAGTTTGGCTTTACAATCAAACCTTTTGAGATAAAAACTTTTAAAGTGGTGGAATAATACTATTTCATAAAAGAATATAATATCCTTACTAAAACAATGCTTTGCATTGCACACTAAAATGATGGTTAAAAACAGGTAACACTGTTTTTAACCTAACTTAGTATAAAAGGTGGTAATTATATGTCAAAGTTTCAGCGGACAGTAAAAGGCAATTTTAATACTATCGCCAATCAATTACACCAAGACATTACGGCATCAGGGGTGAGCATTACACTCAAAGATGAGCACCAATATACAATTAATGGTGTGCAAATATTCCTAAGGGTGTATGATAAATACTATGCTCGATCATCTAGCCGAACAAGTTTGACGTTGCAGATAGTTGGTCAAGGTGAGACTGTAGGTGTTTGCGCTATCACTGCCGGTGGTGGAAATGGAGCATTCTTTAGCTTTTCTTTGGGTGCTGAGGAAAATTTTTTATCTGTGGTGTCTGATTCTATGAGAAATATGGGCTACTACTAAAATTATATACACACAAAAAAGAGCTGATGAAAATTTCATCAGCTCTTAAACTATTTGTTTTAGTTTAATCAACTATTAAGCATAGTTGATTGTCGTCTAAAGTATAATACAAAGGTACAACAGTAACGCCTATATATTTTTGTGATAAACGTCTACTTTCATTTACAACAAATTCAATTTCATTCTCTATTTCATACATTGGTGCATAATTATAAAAATGTTCTTTAGCCTTTTCTTCATCCCAATTTTCTAATCTGCATAATCCCTCAACAAAAGAATCGAATTTTGAAACTAAGTTTACCATTCCACATTTATCATGTGCAATTAAAACTATATAATCTAATTTTCCTATCGCAATAGCATAAGACACTTTAAATTCGCAATATCTTAAATTTGCGCCACCAGTTCTAATAATATATGCAAAATTTTCGGGCATTTTTAATTGCTTTCTGTTATCCATACACATACCAACAAGCAATTTTGCCGTATCATATTTTTCAAACGGTTTAGCAAAATTTTGATATTGTATTAAGCTTTCAATAGGTGTATTAATAAGCTCGTTTGGAATATCATCTTGATTATTTATTCTTTTTATAATCATTAATCCACCAATTTCTTTGAATTTTACTTTTGTTAATGTGGGTATAATACAGGTATTATACCACGATTAATTAGCAATTTACAATGGATAAAATAAAAATAAAATTACAAATTATATACACACAAAAAAGAGCTGATGAAAATTTCATCAGCTCTTAAAATATTTACGATGGATTAATCAGCTAAGTAAGCCTTGACCATTGCTTGTAAAAGTTCGTCGCGGTCAATGTGACGAATTAAGCTTCTAGCATTATTGTAGGTAGTGATATAGGTCGGATCTTCCGATAAAATATAACCTACAATTTGGCTTATAGGGTTATAGCCTTTGTGGCTTAACGCATCATAAACTGTAGTCAAAATTTTCTTGGTTTCTAAATCTTTTTCATCATTTACCGAAAAAGTCATAGTCTTATCATACATCGAATAGTGCCTCCCCATAGTTCATTAATATATATTTATATTATACTATGTTTTCATTCGTTTAACAACTGTTTTATGCACGAAGAATAACATTTATTTTCTCTAAAGCTTTCAAAACACGTTTCATAGCAGTGTCAGCCTCAACGTCAGTTAACGTGCCTGTTTGAGAACGCATCACAATTGAATAGGAAACGCTCTTCTTATCCTCTGCAATTTGAGCACCTTTATACACATCAAACAGCTTAACATCCTCAAGTATGTTGCCAACAGCAGAGCGAATTGCTTTTTCAATTTCGATAATTGGAAGGTCAATATCGCAAATTAGGCTTAAATCTCTTGTTGAGGATGGATATTTAGGAAGTGCTTTGTATTGGATTTCGGTTTCGCAATGTAAAAACATCGCTTTTACATCGAATTTTGCAAGGTAAACCTTTGAACCGATTGAGTAATTTTCAATAACGATTGGGTGTGCCTCGCCTAAAATTCCCAAAGTTGTGTCACCAATTGTAATCACAGCACAACGTCCAGGGTGGAAAGATGGGTCATCATTTACAGCGTGAATATCCCAACCTTTGATGTTTAGTCGAGTAAGCATAATCTCAACAATACCTTTTAGCTTGTAAAAATCTGCATTTTCGCCATACATTCCAACTGTAACCTGTGGGTTTTCGTTTGGAAGTTCATTTTCACCATTTGGGATGTACTCGTTTGCAATTTCATACCCATAAAATGTAGAGTTACGGTTGTTGAAGTTTTTTGACAAAACCTCAAGCATTGACGGCAAAGTAGTAGTACGCATAACGCTTGTTTCCTCACCAAGTGGGTTGGTGATTTTAACGCAGTTTCGAAGGCTACTATCACTTGGCAAATTAATATTGTCATAGTATTTTGGGCTGATGAAAGAATAGGTAGAAACCTCATAACAGCCACTTGATTGCAGAGTTTTGTGGATGATTCTCTCGAATTTTTGTTCTGGAGTTAACTTGCCTTTTGCAACGCCTTTTACCGCAGTCGTAGGAATTTTATCGTAGCCATAAATTCTTGCGATTTCCTCTGCAATATCAGCTTTATGCTCAACGTCAGCTCTGTAGGATGGAACAATAATATCGTCACCGTCCATTTTAAAGCATAGGCTTGTTAGAATAGTAACCATATCTTCACGAGTTGCGTTGATGCCTAAGAAAGCATTAATCCATTCTACTTCAAGCTTGATTTTTACAGATTCAGTAGGGGAATTATCAATGTCAATGATACCGTCAATTACTTCACCCACACCAAGCAGTTCAACGAGCTCGCAAGCACGCATGACTGCAGGCATTGTGCTTTTGGCATCAAGTCCTTTTTCAAAGCGACCAGAAGCGTCGGTACGAAGCGACAAATCTCTTGCAGTTACACGAACGCAACTGCCTTTAAAGTTTGCAGACTCGAATATAACTGTGTTTGTGCCGTCAACGATAGCGCTGTTTTCGCCACCCATAACACCAGCAACTGCAACTGCTTTTTTCTCGTCAGCAATCACAAGCATAGTTTCGTTTAAAACCCTATCAACATTATCAAGAGTTTTGAATTTCTCACCTTTTTGTGCATTGCGGACTATGATTTTTTTACCATCTAGCAAGCTTGCATCAAATGCGTGAAGGGGCTGACCGTATTCAAGCATAACGTAGTTAGTAATATCAACAAGGTTGTTGATAGGACGAATTCCACTTGCACGCAACCGCTCTCTCATCCATCTTGGTGATGGGGCAATTTTCACGTTTTTAATCATTCTTGCAGTGTATCTAGGGCAAAGTTCTTTATTTAAAACTTCAACCTTTAAAAGGTCATTGATGTTTCCACTAGCATATTTAATCACAGGGGTGTGCAATGTAAGTGGAACATTGTAAGTTGCAGAAGCCTCACGAGCCAATCCAATAACCGATAAACAATCAGGGCGGTTAGGTGTAATTTCAAACTCAACGCAAGTATCGTTAAAACCAAGTGCCGTGCAGATATCTTCGCCAATTTTGCAATCCTCTTCGATTAGGAAAATTCCGTCCTCAATTGCATAGGGAAAATCATTGATAGTAAGGCCAAGCTCGCTAAGGGAGCAAAGCATACCCTCACTTAGTTCGCCACGAAGTTTGCCTTTTTTGATTTTTTTGCCTCCAGGTAGGGTCGAATTATCCATAGCAACAGGAACAAGAGCGCCAACTACTACGTTGTTTGCTCCAGTAACAATTTGCAACGGTGCTTCCTTTGCAACGTCAATTTGACAGATAACAAGGTGGTCGGAGTCAGCGTGTGCCTTAATATCAAGCACCTTTCCTACAACAACGTTTTCAATTTCCTCGCCCTCAATCTCGTATCCCTCAACTTTTGAACCAGACATTGTCATAGCGTGAGCAAATTCTCTGGGTTTTGCATCTATAGTAACATAATCTTTAAGCCATTTCATAGATAAATCCATTTATCATCATTCCTTTCATAATTAGGGGGAATATATTGGTCTTGCGTAAATTTTCAATTGATAATTTGTAGGGGCTACCTGTGGTCGTCTGGTAGTTTGCGGGTAATTTTCGGACGTGCAATACACGCCCCTACAATATAAAAATAAAATTTCACCTTGCGCGACAGTAAATTCAATTAATCATCTCATTACAGCGCGATATGGGTGCAGGCTCAGCCTGCCTTAGAATTGGTCTAAGAAACGCAAGTCATTTTCAAAGAACATACGCAAATCGTCAATGTTAAATCGACGCATAACAACACGCTCTAATCCCAATCCAAAGGCAAAACCAGTGTAAATTTCTGAATCAATATTACAATTTTCAAGCACTTTAGGGTGAACCATTCCACAGCCTAAAATTTCAATCCAACCCTCGCCCTTGCAAAGTCTGCAACCCTTGCCTTGACAGGCAAAGCACATAATATCAACTTCAGCAGATGGCTCGGTAAACGCAAAGTGATGGGGTCTGAAACGAACAACAGCATCTTCACCGTATAGTCGTTTCACGAAGATTTCCAGAGTTCCTTTTAGGTCAGCCATTGTGATACCTTTGTCAACAACAAGACCCTCTATTTGGTGAAACAGTGGGGAATGGGTTGCATCAATTGCGTCAGAACGATAAACCCTACCTGGTGAAATGATGCGGATTGGTGGCTCGGTTTTCTCCATAACTCTGATTTGTACAGGAGAAGTTTGTGTGCGAAGTAGCATATTCTCTGTGATATAGAAAGTATCTTGTGTGTCCCTCGCAGGGTGATCTTTAGGCATATTTAATGCCTCAAAGTTGTAATAATCAAGTTCAACCTCAGGACCATTTACAACATCAAAACCCATACCTAGAAAAATCTCTTTGATTTCATCCATTACAAGTGTAAGGGGATGGGGCTTGCCTAGAGTTGGAACGTTTCCTGGCATCGTCACGTCAATACGCTCGGATTTCAGTTGGTGCTCAAGAAATTTAGCTTTTAAGGTAGTTAGTTTTGTGCTCAATGAAGTTTCAATTGCCTCACGAACCTCATTTGCAAGCTGTCCCATTTTAGGGCGATCATCGGCAGATAATTTGCCCATTTGTTTTAGTATCGCAGTCAGTTCACCTTTTTTACCTAGAACTTTTACTCGAATGTCATCGAGCTCTTTCATGTCGCAACAAGCGTCTAAAGCAAGTGTTGCTTCTTGTTTGATTTTTTCCAAAGCGTCTTTCATTAAAAAAACCTCCATTTTATTTTACTGGGTGTAATATTTTCGCCGATTATACAGAATTTCATATGAATTTATGCATAAAAAAACTCCGAGCCTCGACAATAGTTGTCAAGGGACGAAGTGTAAATCCGTGGTACCACCCTAATTTTTGCATAATGCAAACTCTTTTAACCTAATAACGAAGGTTAATCCGTTGTCACCTACTAAATTTTTTCAGCGACACCACTCGTAAGGGAACTTCAACATAGTCTCACAAAGACCGCTCACAGCAAATACAGTCACTCTCTGAATGCAAGAAAAACGCTTACTTTCCTTAGTCTACGTGTTTTTTGATATAGATTTACTATAGCAAACTTTTACAGATTTTGCAAGTGTTTTCTAATTTTTGTTGTGATAGCATTCTTAATATGATAAAATGTAAAAAATGCACAACATTGAAGGTAAGTTTTGATTGTGGACAATCGATTATATATCGTAATGCCTTGTTACAATGAAGTAGAAGTACTTCACGAAACTGCAAAGCAAGTCAAAGCAAAATTGACAGCACTCATAGCTGGTCAAAAAATTGCAGAAAATAGTAGAATATTATTTGTCGATGATGGTTCTAAGGATAAGACTTGGAGCATTATCGAAAGTCTTTGCGAAAGTGACGAGCTGTTTGCAGGCATCAAGCTTGCACATAATAAAGGACACCAAAACGCATTGCTTGCAGGACTTATGACAGCAAAAGAAAAATGCGACATAGCAATCTCAATGGATGCTGATCTACAAGACGATATCAATGCAATTGATAAAATGATTGAGGAGTATGACGACGGAAGTGATATTGTTTATGGTGTTAGAAGTTCAAGAAAAAAAGATACGTTTTTTAAAAGAACAACTGCACAATCATTTTACAAAGTGATGAAATCTCTAGGGGTAGATGTCATCTATAACCATGCGGATTATCGACTTATGAGCCGTCGTGCACTAGAGGGACTAGCCCAATATAAGGAAGTGAATTTGTTTTTGCGTGGAATTGTGCCACTTATCGGCTATCGCTATTCTATCGTAGAATATGAGCGTGGCGAACGTTTTGCAGGTGAGTCAAAATATCCACTCAAAAAGATGCTAAGTTTTGCATTTGAGGGGATAACCTCGTTTTCAGTAAAGCCAATTAGAATTATTACGGTGATGGGCTTTATCATTTTTATTATCAGTATTCTGGCACTGATTTATTCTCTCGTTGTCAAGTTTTTTGGTAGCACCGATATCGGTTGGACATCACTAATTTGCTCCATATGGATGATTGGCGGAATACAACTTTTGTCTATTGGTATCATTGGTGAATATGTGGGTAAAATTTACTTTGAAACCAAAGCGCGTCCAAAATTCATCATTGAAAAAGAGCTTGATAGATAAGTTTTTACTATTTGTTATCATTTGTAATTAAATTAAAATAGATTATTCCTCCTAATGCTGTTATACTTAAGGCATGAGATACGAAATTTGTCGAAAAAAGAAGTGTTCATAAAACCATTTTGGTTAGGACATACTATATTTGATGAATTTTATTTGGGAGGGACACGATATGAAACAAAAAGCAATTTTAGCATTTATTTTAGTAACTATATTAGTTTTTTCTGCTTGTAGTATCAAAAATAAGGTTAAAGATGAAGATAAAACATCAAGCAAAAGTTCAAGCGAAATCAGTTCTAAAGCCAATGATTTGTTTCCAAATTCAAGCGAGCCTGAGGCGAGTTTGCCAACTACTTCGAGTGAGGAACAAGCAAAGTCTGCAGTTGCAACTCCAATTCAGATTGAGGATGTAACTATCAGCGATGTAAGTCAACTTGAAAATGTGAAAAAAGGTTGGGGGCAAGGTCGGCAGTTGGATAAGAGCAAGCGTCCGTTAACTTGTAATCTATATCAACCAAAGTATAGTGAATATGATGCTCTATTTATTATGCCAGCAGATGAGAAAAAGATGTATATGACCTTTGACGAGGGTTATGAAAATGGCTACACAGCAAAAATTCTTGACACATTAAAAGAAAAAAACTGCCCTGCGGTTTTCTTTGTGACAATGGATTATGCAAAGAAAAACCCTGAATTAATTCAGCGTATGATTGACGAGGGACACGTTGTGGGCAACCATAGTGTAAAACATAAGTCTATGCCAACGCTAACAGTTGAAGAGCAAGTAAAGGAGATTGTTGGCTTGCACAATTATATTGTTGAAAATTTTAATTATCAAATGACATTATTTCGTCCACCAATGGGCGAGTGGTCGACACAATCGCTTAGTGTTGCCAAACAGTTAGGTTATAAAACTGTGTTTTGGAGCTATGCTTATCTTGATTATGACGTCAAAAATCAAATGGGTGTAGAAAAAGCCTTTCCTCGAGTAACTGGTGCTGCACACAATGGTGCAATTTATCTCCTTCATGCCGTTTCAAAGGACAATACTGAGATGCTCCCAGATGTTTTGGATAATTTCAAAGCAGAAGGTTACAGTATGGAAAAATTGCAATAAAGCATACGCTAATTAGAAGCTCTCATTTTAACAAAATGAGAGCTTTGGTTTTGCTGTTAATTTACATATTATCCATTGAAATTATGGCATATTTTTGGTATAATACAAAATAGTCAATATAGTTTTCGTGATTTAATTTTTATTTAAATTTAAATCACGAAAATTATATTTTAAGGAGAATGTTACGTTGCTTGCATATGACAACGAAACATATCTTTTAGGACGCTTTTAAATTGCAAAAATGGTGGTGTTAATAATAGCGAACAATCATAGAAAAACAAACTATATCAGAGGAATAAAAGACGGTATACCAATCTGTCTTGGCTATGTTCCCATTGCTTTTGCATTTGGAATGCTAGCTTCTCAAAGTGGATTTCCAATTTGGATTTCAACACTCATATCACTTACTTGTCTTTCGTCGACAGGGCAGTTTGCTGGTCTTTCAATTATACTTGCAAGTGGCGGATATATCGAGCTTGCAATCACAATTTTTGTCATAAACATTCGTTATATGTTAATGAGTTTTGCATTGTCGCAACGTCTTGACGAGAAGATGACAACCATGAAACGCTGTTTGGTTGCATTTGGAAATACTGATGAAGTTTTTGCTGTTGCGATGCAACAAAAAGGCGTACTCAAAGCATCCTACATGGCAGGACTGATTACTTTGCCTATTATGGGGTGGGTAGGAGGTACAATCTTTGGCGCGACAGCAACCTCGCTACTACCATTATCGGTGCAGAGTGCTTTGGGTATCACCATTTATGCTATGTTTGTGGCGATTATAATTCCCCCAGCCAAAAAGGCAAGACCAGTTTTAATTACAGTGATAATCGCAGCAACTGTAAGCTGTTTATTTAAATACCTACCAATCTTGGCTAACCTTTCTAAAGGTTGGGTTATCATCATTGTAGCGGTAGTTGCAGCAGGATATTGTGCGTACCGATTCCCAATTGATGAAGAAACTGTTGAGGTGGAAGTATAATGGACTACACTAGGATTTTAATTTGTGTTGCTATTATGGCAATTGTCACCTATATTCCCCGAGTGTTGCCACTCGCAATATTCAAAAAGAAGATAAAAAATAGATATATTAAATCATTTCTAGCCTATGTGCCCTATGCGGTGCTTACAGCAATGACGTTTCCAGAAGTGCTTTATTCTACAGCCAATTTCGCGGCCGCAATCGGTGGTTTGGCAGCAGCAATATTGCTTGCTTATCGTGGGAAAAGTCTGCTAACTGTGGCGATTGGTTCAATCGTTACCATTTTCGTCTTGGAACAGATAATAAACATTATAATATAGATAAGAGGGTTTTTTTGAAACAACAAAAAGCAAATGATCTTGGAAAAGATAGCATAGGAAAACTTATGCTCAAACTTGCACTTCCAGCAATTGCAGCACAGATGATAAATGCACTGTATAACATTGTAGACAGAATTTACATAGGAAATATTGAGGGCATAGGTGATGTGGCGCTCACCGGAGTTGGTGTAACTTTTCCTATCATCATGATAATTTCGGCATTTTCGGCATTCATTGGAATGGGTGGTGCACCTAGAGTTGCCATAAAAATGGGCGAGGAAAAAATTGATGAAGCAGAGGCCATTCTTGGAAACTGCTTTATTGCGCTGATAGGCGTTTCAGTTGTACTGACTGCTGTTTTTACAATCTGGGGCAGACCTCTGTTGATGATGTTTGGTGCAAGTCAAGCGACCATTGGCTATGCGACTGAGTATTTGGCAATCTATGTTGCAGGAACAATTTTTGTCCAGCTAGCATTAGGGCTAAATAGTTTTATCTCAACTCAAGGTTTTGCCAAAACTGCGATGATTACCGTTTTAGTCGGTGCGGTCATCAATATAGTTCTTGATCCAATTTTTATTTTTGTGTTTGGCATGGGAGTAAAGGGTGCAGCTATTGCAACTGTCATTTCACAAGCTGTTTCAGCAATTTGGGTGGTGAAATTTCTGCTGTCCAAAAAGTCAAATATTATTATCAAGAAAAAGCATTTCAAGCTTAAAAAATCAGTTATTCTACCCGTTATGGCATTGGGACTTTCGCCGTTTGTTATGCAAAGTACAGAAAGCCTTGTAAATATTGCGCTCAACACCTCGCTTCAACGCACTGGTGGAGATCTTGCAGTAGGGGCAATGACTATCATTGGAAGCGTTATGCAATTTTGCTTGCTACCGTTGATAGGTTTAACCCAGTCTGTACAACCGATTATCGGTTATAACTTTGGCGCAAGACAGATGGACAGAGTAAAGACTGCATTCAAATATCTGCTAATTTCAACGTTTGCGTATTCTTCTATAATGTGGGGGATTACAATGTTGATACCTCAAGTTTTCGTTGCTCCTTTTGCAAGACAACCAGAACTTTTTGATATTTCAGTATGGGCAATCAGAATATTTATGTCAGGTGTCTTTATGTTAGGGGCACAGTTTTCCTGTCAACAAACATTTGTTGCACTCGGACAAGCAAGAAAATCACTTCTATTGGCACTCTTGCGTAAAATTGTATTGTTAATACCTCTCATTTACATCCTTCCTAATTTCTTTTCAGATAAGGTTTTTGCGATATTCTTAGCAGAACCTATTGCAGATGTAATCGCAACAACGGTAACTGTACTTGTGTTTGCCCTGTCATTTAAGAAAATTCTCAATAATAAAATGCAGGAAATAGCATAGTTAAGCTTTTACTAGTAAATACAATGAGTATACTTTTTAGAAAAAATACTAATACGGTGGTGGCTTAATCGCCACCACCGTATTTTAATATACTATCTTATTTTGAATATCAATACTTCACGTTAACATATAACTGTCAACTATTCATTAACAGCTAGAACACTAAGAGTAGCATTTACAACTGCTGCACCCGGTGTAATATCAATGATTGAATTTGTGGATAGTTGAACAGAATAGGTGTAGTTTCCAGGTTTTGAATTAGTATCGGCAAATTGGAAACTAAAGGCTTCAGCTTCTAATATATCTACTAGTGTTGCAAAAGTAAAAGTTGGTCCTACCTTTACTGCACTGCCATTATCTAGTGCTCTCAAAATTTCAAAATTTAAAGTAACGGAAATACCCAATGGTAAATTCACGATACCGGTAAAAGTTAACAAGTTTATTGTGTTTGACATTTCAGTTGTGTCAATTGTTGTTGAAACTACATTAAGTGGAGCTGCAAAAAGTGTATTAATGATAGGCAGAGGACCTACTCCACCTGTTGATGCGTTCATAGTAACAACTTTTGGTTGATGTCTTTCACGTTTTCTTTCAGTGTAATTATAATCGTAATTATCAATACAAGCCATATATCAATTACCCCTTTAAACGATGTAAAGGAAATAAATAATTAATAATGAATAGTAAATTGAAGTTTACCAAACATACTTGTCTTTAAAATTCATAATTTTTTATTTATCCTTTCAACCATAGTATATGCGTTGTATATGATATGGTTACCACACAAAAGGGCAGTAACAGTTTTAAACTGTTACTGCCCTTGAAACATTGATATGCATCAAGCTATAATAAGTTAGATTTTTTGAGTGCAGGCAATAATTTTGCTGAAATCAGCGAAGTAACAAAGCAGAGTATCAAGTCCTTTGGAAAAAAGATGATTGCACCACTCCAGCAAGCACCCAAAATTGTAACCTCAGCATTGAGATAGAACGCTAGTATTATGTACATATATCCTACGCCAATGACATAGTCGACTACAATTCCGATTACACAGGCGATAAGGATATTCCATATTGTGTATTTGTTGGTTTTCTCAAGATATTTTCCGATTGCATAAGCCGCGAAGATAAAGCCCATCAGATAACCAAAGGTAGGTTCAAAAACATAGCTAGGTCCACCGCCCTTTGTGAAAACAGGAAACCCTGCCAACCCAATCAATACATACACAAGTTGGGACATCATTCCATAGCGTGAGCCAAGTAAAATGCCAGCAAGTGCTACGATTGGAAATTGTAATGTAAAAGGGATTAGTGGCAATGGAACACGAATAAATGCTCCAACTGCTGAAAGTGCCGCAAAGATTGCACAGAGAATGATACTTTTTGTTGTAATTTTATTTTTAAGATTGCCCATATTATACCTCACAGTCATTTTTGTCGACTGCTATAGTTTAATATATATTTACAAATAAGTCAACCATAATTATAAAAAGGTTTACCTATTTATAATTATGGTTGACAGTGGTTTATATTTTAGGAAACTATGCGTTTTTTAAAGCCTGCTCTAAATCAGCGATAATATCATCAATATTTTCAAGTCCAACAGAAAGTCTGATTAGTCCAGCTGGAATTCCTGCATTAATTAGTTGTTCATCACTAAGTTGACGATGTGTAGCAGATGCTGGGTGAAGCACACAAGTGCGAATATCGGCAACGTGAACTTCAATTGAAGCAAGTTCAAGTGCGTCCATAAATTTCACTGCGGTAGGGCGACCGCCTTTGATGCAAAATGCAATGACACCACTTGCTCCTTTAGGAAGATATTTTTGTGTAAGATCCTTGTATTTGTTACCCTCAAGCGTAGGGTAGTTCACAGACTCAATTTTATCGTGTTTGCTTAGATATTCAGCTACTTTTTTTGCATTTTCACAGTAACGTTCCATTCTAATATGCAATGTTTCTAAACCAATGTTTAAATAGAAAGCAGCAGTGGCGGATGGATAACAGCCAAAGTCCCTCATTAGTTGAACTCTTGCTTTGACGATGTAAGCCGCCGCTCCAAATGCTGTGGTGTAGCTTAGTCCGTGATAAGATTGATCAGGCTCAACCAATCCAGGAAATTTGCCGTTGGTCCAGTCGAATTTACCACTGTCAACGATAACACCGCCAACTTGCAATGCGTGACCGTCCATATATTTTGTGGTTGAATGAATAACAATATCTGCACCAAACTCAATTGGTTTGCATAGTATAGGGGTTGGAAATGTATTGTCTATGATAAGTGGAACAGAGTTTTTGTGTGCTATGGTTGCAAATTTCTCAATATCAAGTACGCAGATAGCTGGGTTTGCAAGGGTTTCGCCAAACAAGGCTTTGGTGTTAGGTCTGAATGCTTTTTGAATTTCATCCTCTGATGCATCTGGGTCAACAAAAGAAACTTCAATTCCAAACTTTTTTAAGGTAATGTTGAACAGATTAAATGTACCACCATAAATGGTTGAAGCAGATACAAAATGGTCGCCACAGCTCATGATATTTAATAGGGAAATTAGTGATGCTGATTGACCTGATGTGGTACAAAGTGCCCCAACACCGCCCTCTAATGCTGCAATTTTTTCTTCAACTGCCGCAACTGTAGGGTTTGATATCCTTGAGTACATATGTCCCTCGGCAGTAAGGTCAAATAATTTTCCAACGTGTTCAGTTGAATCATACTTATAGGTAGTTGATTGGTAAATTGGTAGCACTCTTGGTTCACCATTTTTTGGTGAGTAACCTGCATGAAGGCATTGAGTTTCGATTTTCATTAATAAACACCCTTTCAAAAGAGCATCTCTGCTCTGCTTTGTTTTGTAGATTTTAATCTACCGTTATCTAATGTTTTTAAAGACAAGTAAAAAACAATTCAAAAAATCCTCGTCTTCAATAAAGAAGACGAGGAATAATCTCGTGGTACCACTTCAGTTCATTTGCTCCCTCACGAAAACAAATCTCATTGAGTACGTCGGCAAAGCCGGTTATACTCGTTCGCTGTAACAGGCGACCTGTCATTGCCTAAAGTCATAATAAAGCATTATACTTGTCGACAACGCCACTCAAGAGCCATTTTCAGTAAATCTCAATCTGCTTTTTCGCACCAACAAAAGCTCTCTGTGAGACGAACTATCCACTTACTTTCTCCGTCATAGTGTTTGTTTATTGAATTTTTTATATCATATCATAGTACTGTGGTTTTGTCAACAACTATTCGCAAAGTTCTGCCCATTCGGCAAAAAAGCCATCGTGTTCTAGCTTGATTTTTTCGAGTTCAGCACAAAGCTCGCCTAATTTTGCATAGTCACTAGCCGTATCAGGGGATGCAATGTCGCTTTCTAATAAAGCAATTTTCTCATCGGCACTCTCCATTAACTCCTCAAGCTGTTTGAGTCTGCTTTTTATCTTTGTTTGCTCAGCACGTTCCTGCTTAGAACGGTAGTTTGACTTTTCAGTACTTTGCTTTACGACTGTTGGAGGAGGTGGCTCGCTTGCAAGTTTTGATTGCTGTTCCAAATAAAAATCAAAATTACCATCATAGATGTTAAGTCCATTGCGTTGCAGCTCTATAATCTTGGTTGGAATTGTATTTAAAAAATATCTGTCATGGGAAACGAATAACAGTGTTCCCTCAAATTCAACAAGGCTTTTCTCTAGGGTTTCCTTGCTTTGCAAATCAAGATGGTTGGTCGGCTCATCGAGGATTAGCGTGTTTGAATGCTCTGCCATTAAAATAGCAAGTGCCACCCT
>JBAQWI010000520.1:0-16663 GCA_049298835.1 Oscillospiraceae bacterium | reverse complement strand
GGCTGAAGCAATCCAAAGTATAATGCTTATAAAGTTGCGAAAAGCGTTACTTCAATTGTCTAAAATGGAACTGCAATTAATTGATGCACTATATTTTCAATCAAAAAGTGAGAGGACATATTCTGTAGAAACAGGAATCCCCCGCATGACAATCAGCAACAGAAAAAATAGAATTATTGAGAAACTTAAAAAACTTTTGGAGAAATAAAATTGTCCAACCAATGAATAGGCTTTTATTAATCGCGCTAATAACCTAAACAAGTATAATCATGCCAAATGCAAGCGTTTACAAAATTGCCTGTTGTATCTTTATACGGTTAGGGAGAATGCAAAATACAATTTCGAAAGGAGGAATATAAATGTGTTCTATAAAGAAGTATTTAAAGCGACTAAGAAACCCAGCAACAATTATTGGAATTTCAAGTTATGTGTTGATTATTTTAACGCAATTAGGTGTCAACGTAGATGAAAATCGTATTGTCACTATTATCCGTTGTCTATCTGGAATTCTTGTATTGCTTGGAATATTGAACAACCCCGACACCAAAGGTGTTGATACCCCATTGAATCTGTATAAAAATAAAACAAATAAATGATAATTTATAGTATGTAATTAAAGCATATAGTCATTTAATATGTTTTGCTGTAGGTTCATACTTAAAATGTAAAGGTAAAAGTTTTATTTGTTAACAGAAATGAAGCTCATATAAAAAAATTTATGTGAGTTTCATTGTTTTTTATACTTTAGGTTTACAAATATATTTTTTTCTATTCTTATAGATTGAACGTTCAAAATCATTCGTTATAAATCTATTTTATAAACTATTGGAGGTAAAAAATTATGGCAAATTACAAATTAATTTCAAATGCAGGTAGCGGAAAATGCCTGAACATCTATGGAACCGGTCAGGCATCTCCACATCGTAACGTCTGCTTGTGGAGCGACAGTGGTGCATCAGAACAACAATGGAGTATTTCCACTTTATCTGGCAACACACGAGTACTTTCAGTTCTTAACACTGCCTACGGTCTAAACATCTGGCGTGGCACCGACAATAAAAACAACTGTGACATTTATCCGATTAGCGGAAATGCAAAAGATTCGCTAATTACAGTAGAGGCTTTTAATGGCAACTATCGTTTTAAAATGACTAATTACAATTTATATCTCACAGCAAAAGGTTCAGCCAATGGCTCAGACGTAAGATGGGAAGCTTGGACTGGTTCTACCAACCAACAATGGGAAGCTGTTAACGTTGGCGAGGGAACAGTTGATCCACCAGTTAGCGGAGAATATACATACCCAACCGACAGTAGAATAATTTCCACTGGCGGTGGCTTTACAACCAGTCATACAGCACTGGATATTCGTGATGCTGCGGGCAGTCCACTCTACGCATTTGCCGATGGAGTAGTTTCATTTACACGCCCATTTAACGGAAACTGGGTTCCGGGTAGTCCTGGTGACACAAAAGAAAAACAAAATTCAATGGATAGTATGGGAAATATGATTACAATCAATTATATTAATCCAGATACCGCAAAAAAAGCAGGAGCATATGCTAGAACAGTCTATATGCACATGAAAAACGCCTCTGCCTTTAAAGCTGGTAATGAAGTGAAAAAAGGTCAAAAAGTCGGTGAAATTGGTAATACCGGACGTTCTACAGGGGCTCACTTACACTTTGTTTTATGTGTAGGCAATAATTCATTAATGAAACCCGGTGCGACAGGTTGGATCAAAAATAAAGACGCGCCTACCATTAATCCTACAATTTATCTCCCAGAATATAGATAATAAGCAAATTAGCACCCTTTATTGTTAAAATAACTCAACAAACAACGCCTATTTTAGGCGTTGTTTGTTTTGGCCTATAAGAATATATTAGTTCTTGGAATATGAATAGTAACCTCTAACTCATTATATAAATCATTTTTAACACCATATAATTCTTTCTTATCCCAATCACCTGATAATTCATCTTTAGATTCTGGTAAAAAGAGATTTGTGCCACTTAAGTAAACTTGCAATAAATTTTCTTCATTAAATTCATTGATTTTTATAGTTATTGGTTGTGTAGCTATAAAAAGATGCGGATCATTATACACAAATTTCCCATCTTCTATTGTCCAAATATCTTTTAAAGGTTCATCCACTATTTTAGGATTTAACACAACATTCATATCCTGTTCCATATTCTTTATCATTTTTTTAAACTGCTCCAATGAAATATTGGGCGAATTAAATCTAACAATATATAATTCTCCATTAGATTGGAACATATAAGTAATAATTCCATCAATACCATATAAGCTTCTGTTTTCACTTACAACATATTTTACTCTAGTATCTTTGTATTCGCCTTCATATTTATCCTCACCAAAATAATACGAGTTTTTATCAATTTCAAGGATTTCATTCAATTTTACATGATGGGGCAACGCTTCTATCATGTTCATAATATCAAAAGATACAGCTGTAACTTTTGATTTATAATGATACATACCATCTTTAGGATTTGACAAAATAGTTTTTTCCTCTGAGCTATTGTTGTTTGTAACTTGTGAACTTGAAGATGGTATGCTTTCTATATTACTTGAATTATTTGGAGTTTTTTTACTTTGGCACCCTGCTAAATTTGAAATTATAATGCACATTATAATTACTGCTATCAGTTTCTTTTTTTTCATTCTATTATTCTCCTTCTATTTTTTATTAATTGGTTTACAAATTTGGTTTTTTCTATTCTTATAGATTGAACGTTCAAAATCATTCGTTATAAATCTATTTTAAAAATTATTGGAGGTAAAAAAACATGGCAAATTACAAATTAATCTCACATGCAGGCAGTGGCAAGCTCCTAAACATCTATGGAAGCGGACAAGCTTCCAACCATCGCAACGTCTGCCTGTGGTCAGACAGTGCAACAAAAGAGCAGCAGTGGAGCATTGCTTCCCTTTCGGGTGGCACCAAAGTTCTTTCTGCACTTAACACCGCATATGGACTGAACATATGGCGTGGAAAGGATAATATAAACAACTGTGACATTTACCCTGTAAGTGGAAATGAAAAAGATTCTTCAATCACAGTATCATCCGTCACGCCACATGTCTATCGTTTTAAGCTTACCAACTACAATCTATATTTAACTGCTAAAGGCTCTGTCGATGGATCTGATGTTCGTTGGGAAGAGAGCAACAGCACCACCAGCCAACAATGGAAGGCTGTAAAAGTTGACGGAGGTGATGACGAAGATCGACCTACTGACACCATTAATGTTAACACTCTTAAATCAAACATTATAGCATATACTGACTTTGCATATAATTCAGGTAAAATCCAGTTACCTTATTCTTATGCAAAGAAATGGACTCCTGCACAAATTTATACAAATATCACCAACTTACTTGGCGCTTCAGCCGCTACCTCATCTATAGCTGTGGTACAACAAACAGCAACTACCAATCCCGAGAGATGCGGTTTGGACTGCTCAGGACTTACTTATTACTGTCTAAATGAAGCGTCTAACGGTACAGCACGAACCTTTTATGAGCAAAAGCTTAATCTATCAGGCACTCTTAGTTATGCATATGGAATATCTGCAGCAAACATGACTAAAGTGACCTTTGGCACCAAAATTACAAAAGCTAATGATGTCAAGCCTGGTGATTTAATTCGATTTAATAATGGTGGTCACGTAGGCATTATTTATGAGACTGAAAAAAATGAAAACGCTGTAACAAAAGTTCGATATGCACATAGTAATGGTAGCTATGGCCCACATAAGGCTGAAATTACAATTGGTAATGTAAACAATGACATTGGCGGAATTGGTCAAATTTGGAATGATCCGGCATATACTCAAGAATATGTTCACTCAATTTATGAATATGTGATTCGATTAGGTTGTTTTAATTAACTCTAATCAACTCCTTTTCTCTGGGTCAGTAGACAATATTGGAAATTTATGTTATTTATTGTAAAGTATTATACAATAAAATATATCAAAACACAAGGTTTTTAAATAAAATTTAGAAACCTTGTGTTTTGATATATTTCATATGCATTTTTATTTAGAGAAGTTGGGTTTTTAGTTTTGTAATAGCTCTATTTATAATTTTATTTACTGCCTGTCGAGAAATTGATAAATCTCGCGCTATTTCTACATCTGTATATCCGAAATAATACTTATATATAATAACTCTTTTTTGAAGCAACGTCAGGACTTCCATTGCTGCACGTAATTCAATATGCGAATTAGTATCTTGATTAAAAAAAGGTATGTCCAAATCATCTTTAAACTCAGAAGTATTATTCGAAACAATACTTTTTTTCTTTGCAGCAATATAATATGCGTTCTGTATCGATTTTTTTATATAATATAAAATTGCATATTCGGCATTGTATTGGCCAAACCCAGATAAGTTAATTTTATGTACTGTTTCAATGAATGAAAGTGTAAAATACTGAACTGAATCATCTTCTTTTAAAAGATATGCAAACTTTTTAATCAGCGGATTAAATTTTTCTAGCAGGGACAGCATTGCATCTTGATTTCCATCTTGAGCTTTCTTAATATAATTGTATAATTCAACATCCATGGAGAAACACTTCCGTTCGTTTTTCTAATAAAAAGCAAAAAACGAGCAAAGTGTAAACCTGTATATTTAAATAAATTTTTATATAATTGTAAAATTTTTCAAATTAAGTCAAAGTAGTATTTCTATGAGATAGCCTATAAAATAATGTGCGACAGTTAACAAGTCAATAAATAAACTACTGATACTTAGCCTATTTCAGTAGCAAATGAGAGGACATATTCTATAAAAACAGGTATTGCTCTCATTATCATCTTCAATAATGAAAAGGAAAAAAGTATATTAATCTCCTATTTTATCTTAAAATCTGCTAAGTAAAATTAAGCCTTTTCCACCGGGTTTTCAAAGTATTTTTCTCTTGCTAATTCGCATGGCAAAATAGACTAACCTAAAAATTACAGTTAATCAAAAGTGCAACATTATTAATTTCACTTATCTTGATAAGCCCCCTAACCCAAGCATAATAAATATGCATAATTCAAGTATAGTTTCAAATGAACTTTTATTGTCTGAAAAATAATTATTAATTTGCCTAATTTTTAGTTCCATAGAAACTTTGGATTCTATTTATATTAAAATATGTTTCATTCATAATGGTAGTTTTATTTTCTAACCGTCTACCACATAGAAATCAAATTGCTTAATTTTCTTTTAAAGATTATGAAACATATTTAATAAATTTTTATCCATAACCTTATAATATATTACAAAGTTTACAAATTTTACTTTAAAAATTTAATAATATGTAGTAAAATAGTAGAAAATGCAATGTATAGAGCACAGGATATTTTGAAAAATAAGCTTTGATTAGAAATATTGCACGAACCGGTTTGGCATAAATTATTAATTAGTAATTAATGCAAGGTGAAAGATAAAACGTAGATAGAAATTCACTTCGTATTTACATAAAGGCTCTTACTATAGTTACTATAATAAGCTTTACCACACTAAACGATTATTTTTCGGTGTAGGGGTTCCCCTATTCTTTAAAACTGATAAGCACAATATTTGTAGTGCTTTGCTCTAGGATAAAAATAATGCAAATAAAGGAGTGCCATTGTGCTGAAAATAGCTATCTGTGATGATGAAAAATATTTTCGTAATCAGATTAAAAAACTAATAGATACCTATGATTTTCAAATTGAGTACATAGTAACAGAATATTCTTGTGGTGAGGAACTAATTTTTCAAAATAACAATAAACGCGATATAGACATTTTGTTTCTTGATGTTGAAATGATTGGTTTAAATGGAGTAGAAGTAGCAAAAAAATTGAGAACCATAGATGAAAATTTAATCATTATATTTATAACCAGCTACAATTGCTATGTATGTGATGCTTTTGAGGTAAAAGCGTTTCAATATTTAACAAAACCTGTAGCTCAATTACAGTTTAATAATGAATTAAAAAGAGCCGTAGAACAATATACTTCAAAAGATTTTCTGTTTAAAGTACCACAAATTGACTTAGATACAAAAAAAAGATTTACAATACTCTACCCACCTGAAGAAATCATATATTTTGAAAGTAAAAACAAATATATTATAATACACACTAAAAAAGAGAGACATAAGTTTATGGCTAAACTCAATGATGTCGCGACAGAATTAGAATCATGTAATTTTGTTAGATGCCATAAAAGTTATTTAGTAAACATTTCTTATGTAAAAAAAATCTACAATCAAAAACTTATTTTGTTAATTGAAAACATCGAATTACCAATAAGTCAATCAAAGAAGTCAAAAACATTATTACAATTAAAAAGTTATTGGGAGCGAAAGTATTTATGAATGCTATTAAAATAATTATAAATGAATTTTCAGTTTGCTTTGAATTATTTATACTATTAAAGTTTTATAATATATTTTTAGATAAACGTCATATGAAGTCTATCTATTATACGTTAATATGTATTACATACTTAATAGCAAATTCAACAATATCAGCATTTCCACTATTCGATGAATATATGCCATATATATCCTTTATATTAGATTTTATTATAATATGTGTTTTTAATTCAAAACTATATAATAAGTTTTTGCTAACAACTGTAATTTTCACTTTGTTTTTATCAAGCGAATGCTTAATCGGTATGATTTTAGTTTTTGTTCTAAAAGTTGATATTGTTACAACACAAACAAACATATTTCTATACCTACTGGCCGTAGTATTTTCAAAATTGTTAGTTTATATTATTGTGCAAGGAATAGAAATTAAAAAAAAATCAAAGTATAACATCGTTACTGCAAAAACAATTCTACCCTTAATTTGGTTAATAATAAGTAGTTGCATTCTAACGTATGTGATATTTGTTATTGCATATAATTTAACTGACAATATATTTGTAATCCCAACAATTTTAGGAATTCTATTATTTATTTTTTCAAATATTGCAACCCTATATTTTTTAGAGAAACAAATAAAAATGGAATTAGACAATCAGAAAATAGCCTTTATGAAAATTCAATTAGATACTCAATTAAAGCATTATAATGAGCTGTATGAAAACCAAAAAAATACCTATAAAATATATCATGACATGAATAAACAACTGTCAGTAGTATCAGGGTTACTTAATGCCACTGATTATCATGGGGCTACCGAGTATATAAATAAACTGATTGGGAACGTTAATAGTTTATTTAATGTTGTGAATACTGGATATCCTATGCTAGACTCAATTATTGGTCTTAATCAAGCAATTTTAGAACAAGAAAAAATAAGTTTTTCATATAGAATAAAATTTGAAAATGATATACACATAGATAAAATGGACATTGCAATTATTGTTGGTAATGCATTGGATAATGCTGTTGAGGCTTGCAAACATGTTGAAAACTCAAATAAATTTATTAACTTGAAAATATATCAAATTGAGGAAAATCTTTTTATAAGTATGGAAAACTCTACAAGAAACTTAGATTTAAATTTAAAACATATGGAATCAACAAAACCAAACAAGAAAGAACATGGTTTTGGATTAAGTAATATTAAGAATATTGCAAGTAATTATAATGGACAGGTAGAAATACTATATAAAGATTGTGTGTTTTCTATACTGGTAACATTAGAAATATAGTGAATCGCTTAATTTCGACGTAAAACGCCTTGATTTCGCAAAACAGTTGTAAATATATACATAATATGGTATCTTAATGCAATAGGAAGTGGTTATTTTGTTAACTTCAATTGCACAAAAGATATCATATTTTTTTATTGATCATAAAATTATAACTGATGAAAATAGAGAAATATACAATTATTGTTTTGAATTGCTGTTATCCTTTATAATAAATTCTATAATATTAATTGTATTATCAATAATAACAGGAAAATTTGTTGAGATGATTTTTTTTGTAATTGGATTTATGCCTCTGCGTTTATCATGTGGTGGATATCATGCAAAAAATCATTTTAGATGTTGTTTATTGCTAACATTGTTTTTTAGTTTGTTTATTTTATTGCTAATTAAATTAAATGAAAATTATTATTTTATTTATAATTGTATAATAGCAGTTATTTCAATTTTTACCGTTTTTTCACTTGCTCCATTTGAGGATGCAAATAAACCATTGACATCAAAGGAACTCAAACGAATGAAAAGAAAAAGCAGAACTTTAATTATAATATATTCAGCTGTTATTATCATTCTATCTATATTACTTAAAAATAGTATTTTTGTAATGTCTGTATCCTTAGGAATTATGACAATTACTATTTCACTTATTATGGCAAAATTGAGAAAGCAAATAATAGCAGTGCCATTGTAAACTACTTGATGAAATAGATACAGAATATATAAATGATTATTGAAGAGGTCAGAAATCTTATTTGGTTTGAAGTCCTCAAACTTCATTTAGTTTATCATTTAAAAATAAAATTTAAGGAGATAGTTATTATGAAAACATTATCAAAACCTATCGAAGTATTAGGTAAGGCAGTAGCAAAACTAGCACTTTCTATGGGAGTAAAGGCTACCAACTCTGTTTGTCATGGTTGGTATCATCAACCAAAAGCACCTAACGCAATGGATAAATTTAAAAAAGAGTAATCTTTATTTTTCTACTAATTGCTTGTATTGTAGTTTTGCTGAAACTACAATACATCGTTTTGACTAAGTAATATACTAAGTATTAATGATGAATTGTCAAGTTAATACGATGTGAATTCTGTAGGTTTACATTTCTGCAGTTTTTCTATTTTTTAGAAAAACGAATGGAAGTATGCCAGTATGGGTAAGGACTTGTATAAAAGCATTCAATGTGCCCAACAAGGAAACAAAAACGATATGCTGGAATTAATTACTGAGTTTAGACCATTAATTAGTAAGCATTCTTTGTGTCTTAAAGGCAACGATGCCAAAAGTGAGGTTACGCTAGCATTTATTGAAATTATTCATAAAATAAATTTGTCTGGATTTAATCGTGATAACAAGAATTATGCTCTAATATATTACATAAAGAAATCGATTCAAAATGCATCCTATTCTTTATCACATAAAAATCATCTTATACAAAATATGAATGTTGAGTTTGACGATAGAATAAAAGTACCGTTTGTCAATGAAAGCATAAATTTGCAAGTAGAATTTAAAGATATGTTCACTGCACTTACACCACTGCAGAAAAATGTAATAGTTTACAAGTATTACTATGGCTATTCTGATGCTGAAATTGGAAACCAAATGTCAGTTTCTCGACAGGCTGTAAATCGAATTAAAATCAGAGCATTAACTGAATTAAAAAATATGATGCAAATGACATGATACACTCTTGTACAGATATTGACTTCAAAAAGCGATTATACAATTTTTATTATAAACACTATTTTATTTATCGGGAATGAGTGTTTTATACAAAAATCTATGCCAAATATGACTCCACGTCCTCAAACTTCATTTAGTTTATCATTTAAAAATAAAAATTAAGGAGATAGTTATTATGAAAACATTAACAAAACCTATTGAAGTATTGGGTAAGACCGTAACAAAATTAGCTCTTTCTATGGGAGTAAAGGCTACTAACTCTGTTTGTCATGGTTGGTATCATCAACCAAAAGAGCCTAATGCAATGGATAAATTTTAAAAAGAGTAGCCTTTATTTTACTACTAATATCTTGTATTGTACTTTTATAAAAAGAATTAAATATATTGAAAAGTAAAGTGCTGAATATTAAATAACTAACTACATCATAGTACATGAAGTTAAATTTACAATAAATGCGATAGTGAAAGGTGTTGGCATATAAATGAAAGTAGACGTATTGTCGCGTGAACAACAAACGGAATTAAAAAGAATTCTCAATTTAAAAGATATAAAACAGATTGAAAGAATGGGAAAACTGTTTACAACTGAGTTTAATAATTATTTTTATGATACAGGCACAGGAAAGGTAATACTAATTGATGATGAAATATATAATATAATGTATGTTCTATTTAATAATAAAATAAGTGCAGATAAATCAGAAAATATATTTAAATCTGATAGTATAAGTGGCACTTTATCAGAATTTTTAACTGTGGTATTGTCTGAACATCTATTAAATTCCCCTTCTATGGACAAGTTGTATACCTATAACCATTACGAAAATTTAGAGAATAGTATTAACCATGATCTTCATCAAATAATACTAGAACTTACTGGACGGTGTAATCTGCGTTGTGGATATTGTATTTACAATGATGATTATCAATTCAATAGAAGCTTCAATCAGAACGATATGAGTATTGAAATTGCAAAAGCCTCAGTCGATTATGCTGAGAAACACTCGGATAAAGATATTGCAGTGACTTTCTATGGTGGAGAACCGCTTTTAAAATTTGATTTATTGAAATCAACAATTAATTATGCATTAGAAAGACTAACTAATAAAAACCTTTCATTCTCCCTTACCACTAACTTAACATTAGTAACAAAGGAAATAGCAGATTTTTTCGCTTCAGTTCCAAACCTAAGTATTGTTTGTAGTTTAGATGGTCCAGAATATGTTCAAAACTCATATAGAAAATATATTAACTCTACTGGAACTTTTAATGATGCAATTATAGGTCTTGAACTTTTATCAAATGCATTTAGTAGAAGTAGTACAAATACTTTATCTATTAATGCTGTTCTTGCACCACCGTATAAATATGACAAGATTAATGATATAAACAGTTTTTTTAAGGATTTAAAGTTTTTGCCACATAATACCAATATAAACATTGGTTATGCAGCGGATAATAGCGTAAAAGAGAAAGGACATATTTTGGCTTTGCGCAACAATCCAAAATACACGCATAATAGTGATAACAAGTTGAATCCATTATGGATATGGCAAAAAAAACAAGCTGAGATTCATCAGCAAATACGAGATGGAAAAAATTCAATTTATGCATCGGCAATTGAAGAAGCATTAGTTCATATACATAAGCGTTATATTTCAGATGAGATAATTGATAAATTTCCGTTCAATGGATGTTGTGTTCCAGGTGCCAGACGATTATATGTAGATGCTAATGGAAACTTATCAACTTGTGAAAGAATTGGCACATCACCTTCAATTGGAAATATTATTTGTGGTATTAATTTTGAAAATATTCGAAAATTTTATATAGATGATTATTCTGCAGGTTCAATAAAATATTGTGCAAATTGTTGGGCTATAAGATTATGTTCAACATGCTATGTTGATAATTATTGTGAAACTGGATTTTGCGCTGAAGAAAAAAATTCAAAGTGTGAAGGTATGCGCAATTCACTTGTTAGTCAGTTATCATTGTTCCATTCACTACAAGAATCTTCTCCTGAAAAGTTAAGATTTTTGGAAGATATGGTGGTTGTTTAAAACACAATATAATCTTATAATAAATTTAAACAATAAATGTATTATAAGATATAATATTAATTTAAAATGAAGGGAGGTTTTTCAAATGATGAAGGTAATTAACCCGTTGTTTAGAAGGCAAGATAACGATCAAACAGCAGCATATGGATGTAATTGTGTTTGTAACGAAGCTTCCGCAAACCACGACGATGGACGTAAGAAAGCTTGGTGGTGGGGAGGTTCTGATTGCGGATGCACATGCAATAGTACTAGCGCTAATAATGTTGCGAATACTAACAAGGCTGCCGCAATGTAGTGTACATACTAAGGGGCAATTTGGTTTTACCCAAATTGCCTCTTATTTATGTTAGTATTTAGAAGGAGTATTATGGGTAAGCAAATAAATAATTTTATTAAAAAAGAAAACTGTTATATAATTAACGGTGAGTTTGAACAGACTTTAGTTTTTATAGTTATTAGAGCTGGATGCAATAATGAATCCGTTAATCAGAATGGATTAGCACATCTTGTAGAACACATTAATTTATCATGTGAACAAATGAATTTAAGTTCTTCAGGATTCACTAATTTTGATCAAACAGTTTTTAAAATTATGCTTCCAATTAGCGTAAATTGTTTATCAGAATTATCAATAATATTAAATAATATTATTGATAATTCAATAATAAATACAAATACATTTGAATCTTGTAAAAGAGAAGTATTGAAAGAATATTACTCACTTAAAGAAAAATGTGATCAACAACAGGCTATTTGTTATTTTATCACTAATGGTAATATTCAAACTATACCTATGGGTATACCAAATGATATTAATAAACTATCTATTAATGACGCTTGTGAATACACGAAAAAAAATTATAATAAAAATAACATTGCAATTATTATTGCTTCAAGTTTGTGCCCGCTCGATTTAATTAATACCATTAAGCCCTTTAAAGTTGATATACAAAGTAATAAAGATGCTAATGAAACAGATTCTCGATATTTTAAAACTAAAAATATTTATTATGATTTTCTGTTTCTTACCAACAATAATCCAGGGCCTTTTAGAGTTGAAATGTATTTTCAAAAACCGTATAAGAACATTAGCTTGAGAACAAAAATTATTAGAACTCTGTTCGAAATAATGATTAAAGATTATTTATTAAATAAAGTTGAAAATTACATACTCACTAATATTTTAGTAGCTGATAAACATATAACTGAGTTTTATTATTTTACAGATATTTGCTTTGAAGTTAATGATCAAAATATGGATGTTAGGCAGATTCAATCGCTTATTCAAGTATTGAGAGAAATAAAATTTTCTGAAATTAATTTTAATACGGCTGTTAATTTGATTTCAGAATTTACAGATACACCTAATTGCGATGATATTAAAGATATGTTTAATAATCTTTTGAATAATTATTTGTATAATGAACCAATTCATATAACAGATGAAAGTTATAAAAAAACATCTAAAATTCTAGATACATTAAACGTTGAGGATATAAATAAATATAAAAAATCTGTATTAAATAGAAGTGCGAAAATAGTTATAATAAATTCCAAAACTCAAAAATTTGAAAAGGATATAATATGAAAAAGTTTTTTGATAAAATCGCTAAATTTCTTAGAATATTAGCAAAAACAATTTTTCTATTATGGGAATCATCGCCGGCTATATTTACTATAATATTTTTCCTAAGTCTATTTTCCGGATTAATGATGCCAGCAAACTTATGGATTTGGAAGGGCTTTATAGACACACTTTCTAGTGTATTATTAAATCAAACTAATAGTACTTTCCATATGTTATTTGGGTGGTTAGGGCTACACTTTATTATTAATCTACTAATGAATTTATCAGGTAATGTTTTGAACTATTATCAGAATCTTTATTCAGAATACTTAAATAAAACCATTACTGATAAAACTATATCAAAAATTTTGAACATTGAGCTAAAAGATTTTGATAATGCGGAAACTTATAATAAAATACAAAAGTCTAATGATGAATCCTTTTCGCGTAGTTTGAGTATTATGAATACAATGGTTCAGTTAACTAAAAATATAGCAAGCTTATTAGGCATAGTTGGAATATTGATTAAATTCAATACGCCAGTTGTAATTTTTTGCATATTGTCCTCAGTCCCAATATTTTATTTAAGTTGTAAAATATTGAATAAGTGGTTTGATATTTTCAATGAAAGATTTGAAAACACCCGTTTTATAAAATCCCTTAAAACAATGCTAATTAAAAATGAAAATATTAAAGAAATTAAATTATATAATATTGGAAAATATATTAAAAAAACAATTATAAATTTATATGATGTTTATTTAAATTCAAACAAAAAAATTAGAAAGAAATTTTTGTTTGAAACTTCTGGTATTGATGCAATAGATATGTGTTTGTCTTATACTATCAAATGTTTTGTTATTCTAGCTTCTATTAATAAGAAACTATCTATTGGACATATAACGATGTATATTAGTTCTATTGATAACTTAAAATCAAGTATTTCAAATATATTATCTCTTTTTTCCACTGCTTACGAAGATTCACTTTACATGCAAAGTGTTTTTTCATTACTTGAAATTAAAGTTGAGAATCAAAAGGGCAAAATTAAATTTAATGGGTTATTTAAAACGATTGAATTTAACGATGTTTCATTTTGTTATCCAGATACAATCGAGTATGTGCTTCAGGAATTTAACATGATTTTTAATGCAAATCATACTTATGCATTAGTTGGGTTAAATGGTTCAGGCAAAACAACCCTTATTAAATTACTTTTGAATCTTTATCAACCTATTAAAGGTAATATACTTATTGATGGTGTGAATATAAATGAATATGATAGAGACTCTTTATATGATTATACTAGTGCGGTCTTCCAAGATTATGTTAAATATCCCTTTGATGTAAAAACAAATATTGGTTTAGGAGATATTAGAGAAATTGATAATATGGACTTAATTAGAAAAGCAGCTCAAAGTTCAGGTGCAGATACATTTATTAATCAGTTACCACAAAATTACAGTACAAAATTACAAAAGGAATGGTCAGGCAGTGTCGATTTATCTATAGGCCAATGGCAAAAATTAGCTATTTCAAGATCGTTAATGAAACAATCAGCAATCTTAATATTAGATGAACCATCAGCTTCTTTAGATGCTTTAGCTGAGTATGAAATTTTTAAAAAATACAAAGGTATGAAAGAAAAAAAACTATGCATTTTGGTTACACATAGACTAACGTGTGCCAGTATAGCAGATGAAATTATAGTTTTAGAGTCAGGTAAGCTTATTGAAAAAGGGACACATGATCAATTGATTAAACATAATGGTACATACTCAACTTTGTACAATATTCAGAGGCAATCATATACTAAATAGCATGCAAACAGTAATATATAAATTTGACAAGTGACTATATTTGTAATAATATGTAAAAAGAATATAAAGGATGAAATGGAGGAAACGCTTTTGGAATTATCAATTGAAAGGCTCACAAAAAACTATAAAGACAAAATAGCTGTAGATAATATCTCGATCAGCCTAAAGCCAGGCGTATATGGACTTTTAGGAGCAAATGGTGCGGGCAAAACCACAATTATGCGCATGATTTGCGGTATCATGAATTCTACGTCCGGAGTAATAAAGTTTGATGGTGAAAATATTTTAGATATGAAAGAGAGATACTGCGACTTACTTGGGTATCTGCCACAGGACTTTGGTTACTACCCTGATTTTACAGCTAGGGATTTTTTGCTGTATATATCTGAAGTAAAAGGATTGCCTAAAAAAACTGTCAAAACAAGCGTTGAAGAATTGCTCGAAATCGTTTCTTTAAAAGATGTTGCAAATAAGAGGATTAAAACTTTTTCTGGAGGAATGAAGCAGCGACTTGGAATTGCACAAGCTATGCTGAATGATCCTAAAATTCTTGTACTTGATGAACCAACAGCAGGACTTGATCCAAAAGAGCGCGTGCGTTTTCGCAATCTAATATCAAGTTTTTCCAAGGATAAGATTGTAATATTATCCACACATATAGTTTCTGATGTTGAGTACATAGCTGATCAAATCATCTTAATGAAGCAAGGTTCAATAATTATGGACGGGACAGTGAATGAAATCACTTCTTCCATGCAGGGACATGTTTGGAAATGCATTGTTTCTCCCAAAGAAGTAGATAAATTGACGGTAAATTTCTGTGTCAGCAATTTAAGAAATGAAGAAAATGATGTAGAACTTCGGATTGTGTCCCAAAATCAACCACTTCCAACTGCTACACCTATAGAACCAACATTAGAGGATTTATATTTGTACCACTTTCAAGAAGAAAAAGCAGGTGAAAAAGATGAATAAGTTGACAAGGTTTGAACTTAAGAAAATTTACAAGAGCAAAACAGCGATTATTGCAATTGTTATTCTTATAGCAGCAACAATATTTATTATTGCTGCTGCTATATCCTCCGCTTATTCTTATGATCAGAATGGCATCGAATTAGGTGGGTTTGCTGCAATTTCTAGGGAAAAGAAACTAAATCATGAGCTAGCAGGTGAAGTAACACTAGAGCTAATCTCAAATACAATTGCATTGAAACAAAAAATAATGAGTGAAAAAGCAAACTTAACAGAAAAGGGAGAAATGAGCAATCAAGCATTTTCAAAGTACTGGTATAAATTTATGGACATCAATATGCTAATAGGAACTGCTTATGCTCCCAAAGATGAGAATAATGACTTTTATGCAATTGATAAGCTTACGCCCGAAGATGGAAAACAATTTTATAATAATAGAATAAAAAAGGTAAATGAATTTCTGAATATGGATTATTCTTATGGTAATTATACTACCGCAGAAAAAGAATATTTTCTTAATATGAATGAAAAAGTTGATACTCCATTTTATTATGATTATAATCTTGGTTGGAAGAATTTATTAAGTAATTTATCAGGTTTATGCTTAGTATTAGCATTTGTTATGTGTATTTGTATTGCACCTGTATTTGCTAATGAATATCAAACAAGAACAGATTCTGTTATATTATCCTCGAAATATGGTAGAAGCAAGGTCTTTACATCAAAAATCAAATCCAGTTTCATCTTTTCAACAGTGCTATATTTGGGGTCGATACTAATATTCACACTTATTATGCTTGGCATATATGGTTTTGGTGGATGGAATTGTAATATTCAAATAAATGACTTTATTGCTCCATACAATGTGAACTA
>JBAQWI010000519.1:0-2935 GCA_049298835.1 Oscillospiraceae bacterium | reverse complement strand
CAGTGCGCCATATCTTAAAACTCGTCAAGGGTACAAGGTTTGTCGAGAAATGAACGAATGAACGTTAGCACAGGCAGGCGAGCATTGTATTCACTCATACGAGCGTATGACTCGACCATTTATCAATCAATCAATCAATCAATACTTTTATTGAGCAGAAAAAACAGATAGTAAAGTACATTGCAAATTACATAGGTAATAATAACAATATTAATAGCGATTGATGCATTACATCAATCTTTTGTTTTTAGATGAAAATTAATGTTTTTTATCAGTTCTTGCTCAAAGGAGGCAAGTGAAGCTAAGCTTTTAAAGTCTTACCCCCCCTAAGATAAATATAGATTATATACTTAAGAAGCAATTGAATAGTTTACCACAATACACATCACAACCACAGCACGTCAATGGCGCGCTGAAGAAAAGAAAAGAAAGAAAAGAGATATTAATTTTACTTGCTTAGGGGTTAATGGAAAGCGCACCACTGACGCGCTACAGCAGTGAAGTAAGATAAAACATATAAACAACGTGCATGTGCATAAAACCATCAATCCACAATCCATCAATCCCCTCTTCTACTGATCAGATACTCTTGTATATCATATTTATATAAATTTGAATAACAATTGCTATGAATTATATCATCATAATTTTATAACAACATAAGTAGTTTTTTAACTTTATTTTGAAATATATTTATAGATGGACTGGATCTCATGTCTTCCGGCAGTGTGTTCCATAGTTTGGGACCCTGGTATGCGATAGTGTTCCGTCTTGTTGACGTTCTACATATGGGAATATGCATGTTATTTTTCTGACGTGTGTTGTAACAGTGAATATCTGAGTTTATATTATAGTATTTCTGGCTGTAAATATTTGTTGTAATTTTATTATGTGTTTTATAAACATGTGTTAATAATTGATATTTATGTACCTCATATACGTTCAATATCGATAACTTGATAAATAAAGGTCGTGAATGTTCATCATAACTCGAGAATGTTAGCAATCTACAATACGTTTTTTGTTTCTTGAAAATTCTTTCTAATTGGGTTGTTTTCAGAGGTGAAGCCCAGACCAGATTACAGTAAGAAATGTAAGGATATACCTGTGTAAAATATAAATTTCTCGTAAGATGTTGAGGAAGGAGGTGTCTAACTTTTGAAATTATGCCAATATTTTTTGATATCTTATTCACGACTACGTCGATATGTTTGCTCCATTTTAGATTGGCAGAAAGTATAACACCAAGAAATTTGGTGTGGGTTTGCCGTTCTAGTAATATATTGTTCATAGAAATCTGAGGATTAAAATCTCGTCGATGGCCAAATATAATGTAAGATGTCTTTTTGATATTTAACGATAAGAGATTTGATTGGAACCAAACATTGACAGCTGCTAATTCATAGTTTAATTGTTCTTCAATATATTCTATTGAGTTGCCAGTCAAAAATAGGTTTGTATCATCCGCAAACATTATGTTTTTAACCTTATTTGAAACAAGAGCAAGGTCATTTATGTATAAGAGAAATAGTATTGGTCCCAATATACTGCCCTGGGGGACTCCACATTTGATATCTGCAAGTGCAGATGCAACCCCATCAACTATAACATATTGTCGCCGATTTGATAAGTAACTAGTGAACCAATTTAAAACAATTCCTCGGATACCGTAGTGCTCTAGTTTTTGGAGAAGGATTCGATGATCTACCGTATCAAATGCTTTAGCCAGATCAATAAATACACCTATAGTGATTTGTTTTTTATCTATAGAGTTGGTAAGTTCATTTATGAGTTGAAGGAGTGCTGTACATGTTGACAGCCCACCACGAAATCCAAACTGATTTTCATGTAAAATTTGGTTTTTATTCATGAAATTGCTTAACCTAGTAAATGTGATTTTTTCAAATATCTTAGAAAATGTTGTAAGTATGGATATAGGCCTGTAGTTATTTATAAGTTTTGCATTATCAGATTTAAATATTGGGACTATCTTAGCAGTCTTGAGTAAGTCAGGAAAAACCCCCTCGTTCATGGCATTATTAATAATATGGGTTAAAATATATGCTAATTCATACTTACAGTCCCTTATTACCAAGCTTGGTATATTATCATTTCCCAAACTATTTGTATATTTAAGGTTCGTAATTACTTCAATAGTTTCCTGATCTGTTGCTGGGGCAAAAAACATTGAATTTGAGGTAGGGTTCTGCAGATAATCTGCAGGCTTTCTACAGCTTGCTGGTATCTGCTTTGCAAGGTTTGACCCAACATTAGCAAAATAGTTATTAAAATTGTTAGCTATTGCTTCTTGATTTTCAATGACAACGCCATTGACCTCAATTGGACCAATTTTCCTTCTAACTTGCTTTTTATTAATTAGAGAATTTAAGACTTTCCAAGTCTTAGACAAATTATCCTTACTTTCTAATATTTTACTGGAGTAATATCGTTTTTCTGCTTGTCGTATTATTTCTTGCAATTTATTTTTGTATTTTTTATATTTAATCAGCTGTACATCCGATCTTGTTTTCAGATATTGTTTGTACATGGTGTTTTTCTTTCTAATTGAATTTAGTATTGTTTTGGTTATCCAAGGTTTTGATTCACTTTTTGGATTGATTTTTATTCTAATCAATGGAAAGCATTCCGTGTGTAAATTTTTAACAATACTCAAGAATAGATTAAATTTATTATTTGTTCCATCTAACGCAACAACCTCTGACCAATCATAACAAGTTAATCTACTCTTGAAAATTGCAGTATTTTCAAGTGTGTACATTCTTTTTGAAATAAATTTACTTTCTTTCATTTTGTTTTCACATGTTTTAGGTATGTGACGAAATGTTATATATATCGGCATGTGATCTGAGATTTCTGAAGCCGTCCAGATGCCCGACATAGAATTATTATTATGAACATTACTGTAGATGTGATC
>JBAQWI010000518.1:0-13517 GCA_049298835.1 Oscillospiraceae bacterium | reverse complement strand
CGGCAAAAAGGTACAGTGAATTATCTCAAGATAGATTTGATATAACAATTGCCCCATTGACATTATTGTGGGGAATTGATACAAAAAATGCCCGTGTTCCAAAACAAGAGGAAATTGACGAGGCATTAAAGTTAGTTGACTATGAGAACATTATACTTAATGAATCTGAAAATAGTATACTGCTTGCTAGAAAGGGAATGGCACTTGATTTAGGTGGAATAGCAAAGGGGTATATTGTTGACCGTATTAAAGATGAGTATCAAAAACAACGGATTACCTCCGCGCTTGTTTCTATTGGTGGCAATATCTTTGCATATGGCACAAAACCAGATAAATCACTTTTCACTGTTGGAATTCGTGATCCAAAGGGTACTACAGGAAACGAAATTCTAGGTAAGCTAACTATTAAAGATAAAGTTGTTGCAACAACTGGGGCCTACGAACGTTATTTTGAGCAGGATGGAAAAAAATATCATCATATTTTAGATGTAAACACAGGCTATCCTTATCCAAGCGACCTAGCAAGTGTTACAATTATATGCGACGATGGTGGTCTCGCTGACTTTCTTTCAACCACGCTGTTTATTGCTGGAAAAGAGCATATTGACGATTATATTAATGACGACAGATTTGAAGTAATTATTGTTGATAATCAAAACAACGTACATATATCTCCTAGCTTGAAAGATGGTTTTGAAATAACAAATGACAGTTATACTCTATCCTAAAGGAAAACAGAATGGAAAAAATCGTGAAGAGAAAATTTATTAAACTGACCGATATTGCTATTATTGTAGTTCTAATTGCAGTGTGCACAATCGTGCTAATACTTATGGAGAATTGCAGTCATAGCAAATTAATAGCGCAAATTTCATACAATGGTAAAATTGTAAAAGAAATTGAGCTTGATACTGCTTTAGATGTCATATTTGAATTATCTGAAAACAAAAACGTGAGTTTCCAAGTATCAGACCAAAAAATAAGATTTGTGAATACTAACTGCCCAGATAAACTTTGCGAAAACTTTGAATATTTAGATAAAGCAAACGACGTAGCAATCTGCCTACCTAATAAGGTTTCTTTAAAACTTGTTGGTGACAAAGAAGAGATAGATATCCTAGTAAATTAAAATTTAACAAGGTGGTTAACCATTGAGCAACTCAATAATGCCAAAAGTTAATATACAAAAATTGACACAGCTAGGCTTGCTTTTTGCTCTAGCTGTTGTTCTTATGTTCATAGAAGCTTTAATTCCGCCACTCCCAACGATGCCCCCCGGTGTTAAACTTGGGCTATCCAATATTGTTGTAATGTACTGCTTATTTTTCTTAGATAACAAATCAGCATTTACAATTTTATTGCTAAAATCTGTATTTGTTTTTCTAACTAGGGGTCCAACTGCATTTTTAATGAGCATATTAGGTGGATTATTTTCTATTTTAATAATTATTATGCTACTGGCATTGAAAAAACAACAACTCTCGTATATAATAATTAGTGTTTATGCAGCAATTGCACACAATATGGGTCAGTTGATTGTATCAAGCTTTTTATTGTCAAGTACAATGGCGTTTTATTATGCCCCTATACTAATTATTTCAGGTGTGATAATGGGCGTTATAACTGGAACAATTTTAAATGTGATGTTACCAGCCATGAAAAGAGTTAGTTTTAAAGAATAACTCTTTTTATACTATATAAAATTTATAATTAACATAGGAGGTTAAAATGGCTATTTTCAAAAGTAAGAAATTCTTACCTGGCGCCAAAGTTAGTCATCGAAAAAACACTAATGACAAAGTAACAGTTAATTTTGTAACACCTAGCTTTGTTACAATACCAATGATTCAACATATGGGTGTACCTTGTGAACCATTGGTAAAAAAAGGTGACCAAGTATTCGTTGGTCAAAAAATAGGTGAGAGCAGTGAGTTTTTCTCCGTTCCTATCCATGCAAGTTGTTCTGGTATTGTTGAATCTGTACTTGATTATCACACTGTATCAGGAAATAGTTGCAAAGCCATTGTTATTGCTTGCGATTCATTACAAACAGTTGATAAAAACTGTAAAAGGCCGTTGATAAATTCTAAAGAAGATTTTATCAACGCAATAAAGGAATCAGGACTTGTTGGGCTCGGTGGGGCAGGGTTCCCAACCTTTATTAAACTTGATTATAAAGACATTGATACTGTAACAAAGCTTGTAATTAATGCCGCTGAATGTGAACCTTATATCACTGCTGATAATCGTGAATGTTTAGAAAACACTGCTAATATTGTAACTGGTATTAGAGCTGTAAAAAAATATTTAAACATTGACGAGGTTTTCATCGGATTGGAAGACAATAAACCCAAGGCAATTGAACTATTAAATAGTGCTTTTAATGCTGATGACAATGTTAAGGTTGTGCGTTTGAAAACAATATACCCACAAGGTGCAGAAAAATCTATTATCTATGCAACCACTGGTGTGGTTGTAAAAGAAGGGAAACTCCCTGCTGATTGTGGTGTAATTGTGCTAAATATTTCAACGGTTGGATTTATTGGTGGCTATTTAGAAAACGGAATTCCTCTTGTGAGTAAGAGAATAACTGTTGATGGAGATTTTGTAACAAAGCCGGACAACCTCAAGGTTCCGATTGGAACACCAGTAAGTAGTGTTCTTGATTATTGCCAAATCGAGGCTGATAAGTGCGGTAAAATCCTTATGGGTGGCCCAATGATGGGTATTCCTGTATCAGAAGTTAGTGCTCCGATTATTAAGAATAATAATGCAATCATTGTACTTTCCAAGAAGGCATCAACACCACCTGTTACGACAGCTTGTATTAGATGTCAAAAGTGTGTTGGACATTGTCCAATGAACTTAATGCCGCGAAACCTTGAGAAGGCATATGATACTGAGGACGTTGAATTATTGAATGAATTGCGTCTATCCTTGTGTATTAACTGTGGCTGTTGCACATATATATGTCCCGCAAAGCGTCACTTAGCACAAAAAAATCAACTTGCTAAACTGCTCGTAAGAAATAAAAACAAAAGTAAAGGGGTGTAATGCTAATGAATAAATTGATTGTTTCTCCGTCGCCACATATTTTAAGCAACAATTCAACATCAAATATTATGTTTGACGTTGTCTTAGCATTATTTCCTGCATTGTTTGTGTCTATTGTTTTCTTTGGGCCAAGAGCTTTATTTGTAACGTTAACCTGCGTTTTATCATGTGTTGCATTTGAATACATAACTAGAAAAGTAATGAAACGTTCAAATACAATTTCTGATTTTAGTGCGGTAGTTACTGGAATGCTTCTTGCATTCAATCTTCCGCCATCAATTCCATTCTGGGTAGCAATCATTGGTTCCTTCGTTGCAATAGTTGTTGTAAAACAATTATTTGGTGGAATAGGACAAAACTTTGCGAACCCTGCAATTGTGGGCAGAATCATTTTGTTCGTATCATATGGAACATATATGACCACATGGACACAGCCTTTTGCATACAAACACGCTGTAGATACTGTGGCTTCTGCAACGCCGCTACTTGATATAAACGCAGCAGATACATTTGATTTGTTTATCGGAAATGTAAGTGGTTGTATCGGCGAAATAAGTGCTGTAGCATTACTTTTAGGTGGCGCTTACTTAGTAATTAGAAAGGTTATCAATCCGATTGTACCTTTAACTTTTATTGGTACGGTGTTCTTATTAACATGGGCATTAGGAGATAATCCGTTGAATCATATCTTTGCGGGTGGTTTGATGCTTGGTGCTATATTTATGGCAACAGACTATTCGACTACTCCTGCAACTTTAAAAGGAAAGATTATATTTGCTGTTGGCTGTGGCGTCATTACAACAGTGATTAGAGTCTTTGGTTCCTATCCAGAAGGGGTTTCATTTGCAATATTGTTCATGAATTTAATCACTCCACTAATTGACCGTTGCACCAAAACAAGACCTTTTGGTGTAGTTGGAGGTGCAAAATAATGTATAAAGATATTATTAAACCTACACTTGTATTGATTATTATTTGTGTTGTAGTGGCGGGTTTACTTGCTGTTACTTACAATGTAACTGGTATTGGTGAGCTTGGGAATGGGCTTTCTCAAGACGAACTTTCAGACTACGCGCCACAAACAATGCCGACTGCAACAAAGCTTGTTTTTGCTAAGGTTTCGGTGGAAAATGAATCCTTGCTTGGCGTTTACAAAGATGAGGGCGGTGCAGGTGTTGCGATACATATTGTAACAAAAGGTTACGGAGGAGATTTGAAAATGCTTGTTGGAATTGACAATGCTGGTGCTATCACAGGTATTTCAATTACTGAGTCAAAGGAAACTCCTGGTCTTGGTACAAAAGCAACTAACCCTAATTATCTTTCTAAATTTATTGGAAAAACCGGTAGTGTAAATGTCCAAAAAGATGGTGCAGGTGATGTTGATGCTATTGGTAGCGCAACAATTTCATCAAAGGCTGTTGGTGCAGGCGTAAACACTGCATTCGAAATGTACGAATTAGTAAAGGGGGAATTGTAAATGAGTTATTTAAATACCTTTACTAAAGGACTTATTAAAGAAAACCCAGTTTTAGTAATGTTGCTTGGAACCTGTCCCACACTTGCTGTTACTACCGTAGCGTTTAACGGACTTGGAATGGGCTTGGCTACAACCTTTGTCTTAATATGTTCCAACGTTGTAATATCGCTTCTCAAAAACTTCATTCCAAAACAAGTTAGGTTACCTAGCTTTATAATTATCATTGCAGGATTTGTTACCTTTGTAAGCTTTATGCTTCAAAGTTTTGTTCCCAGTCTTTACGACGCACTAGGCGTGTTCTTGGCATTAATTACTGTAAACTGTATTATACTGGGACGAGCTGAGATGTTTGCTAGTAAAAATAACGTTCTTTCATCTGCCCTTGACGGTGTTGGAATGGGTCTTGGATTTACAGGAGCTCTAATTATAATGGGAATTATAAGAGAGTTTTTGGGTAACGGTTCGTTCTTTGGAATGAGTATTGGAGATTGGTTTGAGCCAATGGGATTTTTCATTACGCCAGCTGGAGGTTTCTTCGTCTTCGGTTGTGTGATTGCATTTGTTAACATTATTACAAAATATTCAATTTCGAGTAAAAAAATGGGTTGTTCCAGCTGCCCTAATGCTTCTGCGTGTGGAACTTCTGCGAAAGGAGAGTGCTAATTATGAAAGAAATGATGATTATTCTTTTTAGTGCAATTCTTGTAGAAAACTTTGTTTTAAACAAGTTTATGGGCATTTGCCCATTTATCGGCGTATCTCAAAAGATGAGCTCAGCTATTGGTATGAGCGCGGCTGTAACATTTGTTATGGTTATGGCAACAGCATTGACACATCCGATTTTCACTTATCTATTAGAACCATTTGACCTGAACTACTTAAAAGTAGTTGTGTTTATTCTCATTATTGCATTATTTGTTCAGCTGGTTGAAATTATTGTGAAAAAATATGCAAAACCACTTTACAATGCACTTGGCGTTTATCTTCCGCTAATTACTACAAACTGCGCTGTATTAGGAGTAACAATTTTAAATATTGAAAATAAATATAGTTTTGGGGAATCCATGTTTAACGCACTAGGTGGCGGTTTAGGATTTGCTTTGGCACTTGTAATTTTTGCAGGTGTAAGAGAGCGAGTTGACGCATCCGACTTGCCAAAAGCATTTAAGGGCATACCTGCAACACTGATTGCTGCATCAATCGTATCTGTTACTTTCGTTGGATTCAGCGGAATAGTAGAGGGAATCTTTAAATAGATTTGAGAGGACGTAAAAATGTTAATTAAAATTTTAATACCAGTTTTAATTTTTATCGGACTAGGATTAGTTACTGGGATTTTACTATCTGTTTTCTCAAAAGTATTTGCAGTTGAAACAGATGAAAAAGCGGAAGAACTTCTTAATGTGTTACCAGGACTTAATTGTGGTGTTTGTGGCTACAAGGGTTGTGAAAATTATGCAAATGAAATGGTTCATAATGATGCTTCTACAAATAAATGTATTCCTGGCGGAGATAAAACTTCGCAAAAAATAAGTGTAATCTTAGGTAAGAATTTTGAAGATGTAGTTGAAAAAATTGCTTACGTTCGCTGTAATGGCAAAGTTCCACAAATAACGTCTGATGACTATATTTATCAGGGTGAACACACTTGTGCGGCTTGTAATTTGTATTATAAAGGCAAGGGAACTTGTGATTTTGGTTGTATCGGATTTGGAGATTGCGCTAAAAAATGTGAGTATGATGCAATTTCAATCGTGGACGAAG
The DNA here is from genome assembly GCA_049298835.1 of Oscillospiraceae bacterium. GTDB lineage: Bacteria > Bacillota > Clostridia > Oscillospirales > Ruminococcaceae > Paludihabitans. The sequence continues at coordinate 7,219 of JBAQWI010000518.1, read as the reverse complement.
TGGCTGTAATTGATGACAACAAATGTATCGGTTGTCAAATGTGCGTTGCAAGTTGTCCTAAAAACTTAATCTATATTAGAGAACAGGTTAAGAAAGTTTATGTTAGTTGTTTGAGTTGTAATAGTGGTAAGGATACAATGCAAAAATGTGCTAACGGTTGTATCGCATGTAAAAAATGCGAAAAAGTATGTCCAACTAGCGCTATTACTGTAACTGATAATCTTGCTACAATCGACTATGATAAGTGTATTAATTGCTTGGAATGTGCAAATGTATGTCCTAAGAAATGCATTAATGTAATATAATCTTGTAAGAGTGCAATCTTTTGATTGCACTCTTAGTTTGTTCTGTGATAAAATTAAATAAAGTTTAGTAAAGTAAGGGGCGAGTATCATGAGAATTGGACACGGATACGATGTGCATAGGCTAGTTTGTGGTCGTAAATTAATCTTAGGTGGTGTTGATATCCCCCACGAAAAGGGTTTGCTCGGTCATTCCGATGCAGATGTTTTAGTTCATGCTATAATTGATGCATTGCTTGGTGCAGCAGCTCTCGGCGACATAGGCTTACATTTCCCAGACAATGATGATAGTTATAAAAATGCTGACAGTATAAAGCTATTGATAATGGTAAAAAAATTTATTAGCCAAAAGGGTTATACTATCTCAAATATTGATGCGACAATTATTGCGCAAGCTCCCAAAATGCGACCGTATATAGAACAAATGAGAAACAATATTGCCAACGCATTAGGTGTTTCAATAGGAGATATAAATATTAAGGCTACCACCGAAGAGGGATTGGGATTTACAGGAACGTTACAAGGAATCAGCGTACACAGCGTTTGTATTATCAAATAAAATTAACACACTGCCTGCCTAATGCATATTATACATATGTAAGCAGGCAGTGTGTTTTGCTTATGCCAATAAAAAACTAGATACCACTTTGGGCTTCCAGCGATAGCTTAAAGCGGATTTAATAAATTATTCTAATTTGCTGGAGAAAAGGCGGTTTGAGATGAGCGTTTCAAAAAAACAAATAATTATGGTAAGTTCTGTAACCTACGCCTATAAAGCAAGGGATTTTTTATTTAACAAGGGTATTAAATGCTATATAGAGCGAGTACCGTCACATTTAAGGGCGAATGGTTGTGGCTATGGAGTAAGAGTTGAAAATGATGCAGAGATAATTGCGGAAATGTTACAAGATGTTGGGATTCATGTAAAAGAAATATTTAATCTATAGTGAAATTAGATTTGTGCAAAGGAGAATAAATATGCTGTATTTTGATAATGCTGCTACAACTTTTCCTAAACCCAAAAGTGTAATCAATGCAGTGACTTCAGCACTTATAAATTATGGTGGTAACCCCGGTCGGGGTGGGCACAATATGGCAATGAGAGTGTCAGAAAAAATATTTTCTATAAGAAAAATAGTGGCAGAATTTTTTAATGCGGATATTGAGAATGTCGCATTTACTCAAAATTGTACAATGTCATTAAATATTGCAATTAAAGGCGTACTCAATAGTGGGGATCACATATTGTGTTCTTGTTTAGAACACAATTCTGTTATTAGACCTATAGTTAAGCTATATAATGATGGCAAAATCACATATGATATTGCCAAGGTCTATGATAATGATATTGATACAATAAATTCATTTAAGCTTTTAATTAAAGAAAATACAAAGGCTATAGTTTGCACTCACGCATCAAATGTTTCAGGTAAAAAAATGCCAATAAAACAGCTAGGCAAACTCTGTAAAGATAACGGACTGATTTTTATTGTAGATGCAGCTCAGACTGCTGGAGTTTTCCCCATTGATATGCAAGATTTCAATATAAATATACTCTGTATGCCCGGGCATAAATCCTTGTATGGTATCACTGGAAGCGGAATTATTATATTAAATCATATAGCTAAAATAAATACTATTTTAGAAGGTGGAACAGGGAGTGTTTCAGTAGAACTTGTGCAGCCAGATTTTTGCCCTGATAGATTAGAGGCTGGCACATCAAATACTGCTGGAATTTTCTCAATTGGTGCTGGAATTAATTTTATTCACCAAATAGGATTAGATAACATTTATTCTCATGAATATAAACTATGTGAATATGTATATAACAAGTTATCGAAAATTGAGAATATTAAGCTATACACAAAAAATTATAAAGCAGGACAAAATGCACCTATTATTTCATTTAATATAGGTAATGAAAATTCTGACAACATTGTAGGTACCCTTAACAATATGAATTGTGCACTAAGGGGTGGCTTACATTGCTCGCCATTGGCACATGAGTATTATGGGACACTAGATATTGGAATGGCACGATTTTCACCGTCTATATTTACTAAGGAGTACGAAGTTGAACAATTTGTGAGAAATATTCAAATAATTAGCAAAAATAAATCAATTTAACTTGAATTTTTAAAGTAAAATTGTTAAACTATAAAGATAGAATGTATATTAAAATAAAGGATGTAACTTATGAACGCAATCAACGTATTTCTCAATCAAATGTATAGTGTCGTCAAAGTATTTAATGTTGCCGACTTTATAGATATTATACTTATTTCTTGTCTAATATATAAGTCAATAAAACTTGTGCGAGAAACAAGGGCAGAGCAACTAGTAAAGGGGATTTTTTTACTTGTTGTTTCCTACTTTCTTTCGGTGCAATTCGGATTAAAAACTATGAGTTTTTTATTGAAAAATGTATTTCAAATCGGAATTATTGCATTAATCGTGTTGTTTCAGCCAGAGCTTAGACGTGCTCTTGAAAAGGTTGGACGCACTAAGGTTGCAGCACTTAGTATATTTAATCCTGATGACGCTGAAAAAAAAGTTATTACTTGGGAGAGTGCAATCATTCATATGTGTGATGGTGTGAACCTGCTTTCTCAGACAAAGACAGGCGCTCTAATTGTTGTCGAGCGTTCTACAAGACTTGGTGAGCAAATTGATACAGGTGTTGAAATCAATGCAACAATTTCAGTTCAATTACTTTTAAATATTTTTTTTGTAAATACACCATTGCATGATGGTGCAGTAATAGTGCGTGATGGAAAGATACTTGCTGCGGCTTGCTTTTTGCCCAAGCCGCAAAAAGAGGAATTTATTGCGACTGAATTAGGCTCAAGGCATAGAGCAGCGATCGGTATCAGCGAAATATCTGATTCACTTACAATCGTTGTTTCAGAAGAAACAGGTACAATTTCAGTGAGCGAAAATGGACAACTTATCAGAAACTTTACCAAAGAGTCCTTAAAAACATTTTTAACGGACAAGCTTATCCCTACAAAAGAAACTGATGAAAATATGAAGAAAAATGTCTTTAGGAGGGCTAAAAAATAATGAAAATTAAATTTAGTTTTTCAAAGCTTTTAGATAATGATAAATTTGTTCGACTACTTGCGGTTTTTGTCGCCATTATTTCTTGGTTTATAGTTTCGTGGACCATAGACCCCACCGCGATAATAACTATAAATGATATCCCAATCGTATTTGACTTAACTGCTACAACACCTGAGTCATATGATTTAAGCGTCATCGAAGGTATAGGACAAACTGTGGACATTAAGGTTGAGGGGAAAAACTATAAAATCGGAAATCTAACTGCTGAAGACTTTATAGCAATTCCTACACTTTCTTCAGTGACGAAACCAGGTGAGTATACATTGGATATAGAAGTGAAAAAGGTGAATGCCAGAGATGATGATTATAATGTTATTCCCTCCTATTCTTCGAAAGTAAAAGCTTATTTCGACTATGTTCGTGAAGCTACCTTTAATCTAGAAGCTACAGCAGAAAATATAACTGCTGAAGAAGGATACGTAAAAGAGATTGTACTATCTAGTCCCAACAAGCTAACATTGAAAGGTCCACAATTGGAGATTAATAAAATAGGCAAATGTGTTGTGGAAACTGACTCAAGTCAAGTTGCAAGTGACATACTTGTTTTAGATGGTAAACTTGTATTTTATGACCACGAGAATGCGAAAATTAAACTTAAAAATATAACATATCAACAGCAGAATTTCGAGGTAACAGTACAAATATACAAACATAAAACTGTTCCTTTTACTGTGAATTTTATAAATTCACCACCTGGATTAGATCAAGGGCTATTGCAATACACTTTTTCAGAGGATACCATTGAAATTTCTGGACCAAAGGAGACTATTGATAACATAGACCAAATAACACTAGGTGAGATTGATTTTAGAAAAGTGAATATTGGTTCAGTTTTTGCTTTAGACGTAAATCTACCAGCGGGTATTGTTAATGTAAATAGCACTAATTTAGTTACTGTATCTGTTAACTCAATTGATTTGGATAAGACACAGCTTTCAATAACCAATATTATTCCTATGAATATACCAGCAGCATATAATGTTAAAGTTACAACTAAAGTAATTAATAACGTAAAAATGGTAGGAAACACAGTGGATATTGATACACTTTCATCCAATGACTTAATTGCTAGGGTCGATTTACAATCCATAGAATTGTCAGATGGAAGTCAAAGGGTTCCTGTTACAATATATTCAACTGGAAACAAATTTGTTTGGGCGGTTGGAGAATATACCGTATTGGTTAACGCGACTAAAAGATAATTATTAAAATTTGGAGGAACTCATGTCAATTATAATATCAAATATTCGCATTTCATTAAATGATGAGGACGATATTGCCTTTGAAATTGCGAGAAAAAGGCTAAGAATAACAGACTCACTTATTGAAAAAAAGTATATATATAAAAAATCACTTGATGCAAGACACAAGGGGAATATTTCCTTTGTTGTTTCAGTTGTTATTGATTTATTTAAAAATGAAAATGAATCTGAGATAGTTAAAGCTATCTCAGATACTTTTGTTACGTATAAAGAAAAAAGTGTACTTGAATTTGTAAAAGGAAAAGATGTGCTCGAAAATCCAATTATAATCGCAGGTTTTGGCCCCGCTGGCATTTTTTGCGCATACACACTATCAAAGCTTGGATATAAAACGATTGTATTTGAACGAGGTGGAAACATTGATAGTAGGGTAGATGCAGTTAATAATTTTTGGACTAATGCTGTATTAGATGAAAAAACAAATGTACAGTTTGGTGAGGGTGGTGCAGGCACTTTTTCAGATGGAAAGCTAACTACAAGAATTTCTGATAGCAGATGTGATTATGTTTTAGGTGAATTTGTGAACAATGGAGCTCCACAAGATATTTTGCAAAACACAAAGCCTCATATTGGCACTGATAAGCTTCGTGGAGTTATAAAATCAATGCGTAAAAGGATTATCGATAACGGTGGTAAAGTTTATTTTAACAGTCAAATAGCTGATATTACAATTAAAAATAATGCCATTTATTCTGTAACTGTTGAGGACAAAGAAATCCGTACAGATAATGTTGTTTTAGCAATCGGACATAGCGCTAGAGATACCTTTGAGATGTTACTAAATAAAGGAGTTGCAATTGAGAGTAAAAGCTTTTCAGTCGGATTAAGAATTGAGCAATTGCAATCCACAATAGATACTGGTCTATATGGAGACTTAGCAGGGCATGAAAAGCTTCCGCAGGGTGAATATCAACTATCTCACAGACTTCGCGACCATTGTGTATATACGTTTTGTATGTGTCCTGGTGGATTTGTTGTCCCATCGAGTTCAAGCCCAAACTCTGTTGTTACAAACGGTATGAGTGAGCATGCCCGTGATGGGATAAATGCCAATTCAGCGATTGTTGTTTCTGTAGACAGTAATGATTTCGGCGATGGCCCTTTAGCTGGAATGAATTTTCAACAACAACTAGAACAATCTGCATTTACTTTAGGTGGACAAAATTATAAAGCACCTGCAATGACTGTTAAAGAATTTATGTTAAATGAAAATAAACTGAAAATAAATACTGTTGAACCAAGCTATTCGCTAGGGGTTACAAGTGTCGATTTCAATACTATATTCTCGAAAAACATCACCGATATGCTTAAAATAGGGTTAAGAAATTTTGACACAAAGCTAAAAGGGTTTGCAAAAGATGATGGTATTTTAACTGGTGTAGAGACAAGGACTTCGTCACCAATTAGGATAATTAGGAATGATAACTTTAGCTCTATAAATATTGCAGGGCTCTATCCTTGTGGCGAAGGTGCTGGATACGCTGGTGGAATAATTAGCGCAGCAGTTGACGGCATAAAGGTTGCAGAAAAAATTATATCAATTTATACACCAGATTAATCACTCTTTCTAAAACGCCATATTTGTGGTATAATATAATAAAACAATAGGTGGTATAGAATGAATAATAATATAGCTAAAGATCGTATTTCTGAGCTTAAAAATATAATAAATCAAAGTAATCATAGATATTATGTTATGGATGATCCAACTATTAGCGATTATGATTATGATATGTTTCTCCGTGAATTAGAGGAGCTTGAAGCAAGTTTTCCAGAGCTATCTACAGAAGATTCTCCTACAAAACGTGTTGGTGGAATGAGCGATAACACGTTTGAAAAAGTCTCACACACAATTCAGATGGGTAGTCTTCAAGATGTATTTAACTATGATGAATTGCGTACATTTAATAATAGAGTTAAACAATCCATAAATCAACCAATTTATGTGGTTGAACCTAAGATTGATGGATTATCTGTTTCACTTGAATATACAGATGGGATTTTGACTAGAGGCTCTACACGAGGTGATGGATTTATCGGAGAAGATGTAACCCAGAACATAAAGACTATAAAATCAATTCCACTAAAAATAAAAACAGCACTACCTTTTTTAGAAGTACGTGGTGAAGTGTATATGCCTCGAAAGAATTTTGAGCAGGTCATCAAAGCACAAATCGATAATGGTGAAGAGCCGTTCAAAAACCCAAGGAATGCTGCTGCAGGATCTTTAAGACAAAAAAGTTCTAAAATCACGGCACAACGCAAACTTGATATCTTTGTGTTTAACATTCAACAGATTCAGGGTCATGAAATTTTAAATCATAGTGATGGATTTGACTTTTTAAAAGAACTGGGTTTTAAAGTTTCACCATCCTATAATTGTTATACCGACATTGAGGATGCAATTAATGAGATTGAGCAAATAGGTGAAGATCGTTATAAATACTCATTTGATATTGATGGCGCAGTTATTAAGGTTAATAGTTTGTCCGATAGAGAAAAGCTTGGCGCGACATCTAAATTCCCTAAATG
>JBAQWI010000517.1:0-2081 GCA_049298835.1 Oscillospiraceae bacterium | reverse complement strand
ACTCAAAAAACTCAAAAAACTCAAAATGTAAGGCCCCGACCACAGACTTTATATGCCCATACTTTATATGCCCATTGTATTGATAATAAATTGTTATCTGTTAAGAATTCTGGATTCAAGAAAGGTGATGGTGCTGTTAATAGATTACTGTATTTAACAGATAGAATTTACAAAGGTCTTGAAGACGAAAAAGAAATTGCTATTATTTTTCTTGATATTACTAAAGCGTTTGATCGTGTTTGGCATAAAGGTCTTGTACATAAATTAATCAATTTTGGAATAGGTGGCAATTTGTTATCCTGGTTTAAAAGTTATTTGGAAGGTAGAAGTCAAAAAGTTGTAATTGGTGGCAAATCGTCCAAGCTTAAAAAATTATTTGCAGGAGTACCTCAAGGTTAAATTCTAGGGCCCTTGCTTTTTCTTATATATATAAATGATATTGAGGAAGGGATTACCAGTGATATTAATTTATTTGCTGACGATACTGCTCTGGTTTATGAATACTCGATTTTAAATGAGGCTCAAACAAAACTGAATAGAGATTTAGAGCGAATTGCTTCCTGGGGAAAAAGCTGGATGGTGGAGTTCAATCCCAGCAAAACAGTCTTGATTAATGTTTCATTTAAAAAAGCGAAATCACTTCTTAATATTGTATTTAATGGTGTGCCAATCATTCGCGTTCATGAGCAAAAATATTTGGGAGTGATATTATCTGATGACATGAAGTGGACTAAGCATGTTAATTATATTAGTAATAAAGCTTTAAAGAAAGTTGGATTATTATATCGTAACAGCATGTATTTAAATATTGAGCAGATGTTGGTTTATTATAAGATGTGTATTAGACCAATACTTGAATATGCTTCAGTGTTGTTTGATAATTGTACAAATTGTAATATGCTTCGTTTAGAAAATGTTCAACGTAGAGCTGCACTAGTTTGCACTGGAGCCATCAAAAGAACAGAATCTTTCAAACTATTACATGATCTTGAATTGGAAACTTTGAAAAATAGACGTTATAAAGCTAGGCTTATTTTGTTTTTTAAATTAAAAAATGGCTTTGGTCCTGAATATTTATTGCATTTGGTGCCAACGGGTGTTAATCACCCGGAAATATATAATTTGAGAAATGTACGTATACCAAAACTTAAGAAAAGAATTAAATGTTACGAGTGTTCTTATTTTCCATCATCTTTTAATCATTGGCATCAGTTGCCTGTGGATCTATGTTCATCTAAGACAGTATCTGAGTTTAAAAAACGTTTGGAACTTTTTATGCCTATATGTATTAATAATTATAATTCTAAATCTTGTATGTTTTCTTTATGTCAAGGTTATTATGGACGAATAATTAATCAAATTCGTTATGAACTGAGTCTTTAAGGTCTCATTTGTTTACATATTGTATAATAGATAATCCATTTTGTCCCCACTGTCATGATTGTATTGAAACATCAAACCATTTCTTTCTAGTGTGTGCATATTATGAAGTACCAAGAACTAAACTGATTGAAAAAATTAAATCAATATTGCATGAACATGAAGTATTCTATATTAATGTTAATGAGTCTGATAAATTCATGGAAATTGTATTACATGGTATTGATATTGACGTTGCAAACTTTAAAAAAGGTTTAATACTGAATAAATCGATTCTCTATGCTGTAACCACCAGGGCCGTCTTATCCATTAGACAAAGTAGGCACTGTGCCTAGGGCCTACGAACTTTTCAGGGGCCTACGAAAGTCAGAAAATGAGATATTGAAAAAAGAAATTATATGACTTATTTTTTGGAGTAAATCTTTCCAAATCACACGCATTAATTAAATAATTAAATAAACTGTTTTATTAACTTGCAAGGCTTCACCCGGGTGTACGACTCTGATGCACATTAATAGGCCTAGTAGCGGCTCAAATAACCTGAATTAAATTGAGTTTCAAATTGACAACTGTGTGAAATAAAGAATCAAGACAGATTAAACACGGTTTCAAGAAATATTATGTAAATGTCATGACAGCGTTTAGCTTTAATGCAGAATTGGCAGAAGGGCCCAGTGGCGTCAGTTGAGGAGGGGCTAATG
>JBAQWI010000516.1:0-1642 GCA_049298835.1 Oscillospiraceae bacterium | reverse complement strand
AAATAATTCTAATTCAGAATTTCTTCTTATTTTGAATGGTGTTCCTCAAGGAAGCATTCTGGGTCCTTTGCTGTTTCTTGTTTATTTTAATGACATTGTTGATGACATATCATGTATTATATCGCTTTTTGCTGATGATGTATCCCTTTTGAATATAATGGAAACTTGGGAGGATGTTCAATTGGGACTCAATGAAGATCTAACCAGGCTGGAAAAATGGTCTAATAAATGGTTCTTAACTTTTAGTCCAATTAAAACTGTTTATATGATGTATTCTAATATTCCGAAGTCTATATCTAACCTAAAATTACATTTGTTGTTGTATAATCAAGAAATTTGTAGAGTACAGGAACACAGACATTTAGGTCTAATTTTGTATGAATCATTAAATTGGTCTAACCACGTTGATGGCCTTTGTAAAAAAGTTTCCAAGAAATTGGGCTTCTTTTATAAAATGAAAAGCTATTTTAGTAGAAATGTTTTAGTAAAATTATATAAGTCTATGATTATGCCTTTGTTTGACTATGGTTCTGTGATTTATGACAATATGAGTTTATTTGATGTAAATAAATTAGAAAGGCTTCAAAGAAGAGCGGCCATTATTTGTACAGGGGCCCAACCACGCACGGAAACTATGAAATTATTAAATGATCTGGGATGGCAGCCATTACATGTTAGAAGGAAGAAGTTAAAGATGTTATATTTGTATAAAATTCATATATTGGCTACTCCTTTGTATCTGAAAGATGTGGTTGGCCAGTTGTATGGAGATAGGATTCCAAGGAATACGAGGTATAACCAAGGTTCTAAAATTCCATTCTTTCGTTGTCGCACTACTAAATTTAAAAAATCTTTTTTCCCTTCTTCAATTTCGGAATGGAATGATCTTAATTGTGAATTTGATGTTTTGGAGTCGTTGTCTAAATTCAGGAAATATCTGAATATAAAATTTGAATATGATAATAGATTTATTGATTATAATATGATTACCGGAACTGGAACAAAGATAGTAACTCAGATGAGACTGGGGCTGAGTGATTTGAAGGGACAGTTATTTAGTTATAATTTAGAGGAAAACCCATTTTGTACTCATTGTTTAACTGAAATAGAATCTGTCGCTCATTTTTTTCTTAAATGTGGTAAATATGTTGAAGAAAGAAAGGTCTTTTTATACAAACTGTCTTTATTTATTCCGAATATTGATCAATATTGTAATAATGATTTAATTCATATTTGTTTAAATGGTGATTATAACTTGGACTTCGACTCAAATGTAAATATTATAATTAATACTGCTAAGTTTGTTTGCTGTTCAAACAGGTTTGTGTTTTAAATGGTTGTAGGTAGTACGTTTATTTGTTTCTATTGTTTATTTTTGTCTTCTTGCGTTAATGTTGCCTGTATTTTTTATTATAATGGATAGTCCAGTCAAAATAATTAGCATTTTACCGTGGCTGTACATAGGCGCACATGTGTCCACTTGTGGCTTGTTTGCTGTTAGACACATGTATAAAAATTATGTTTAAATAAAAAAATAAAAAAATAAAAAAAATTCTCGGCAGCAAGTGAGCGAACATCTCGGGCATGCAAACAGAAAATTCGTCCTGACCTCTGGCGCAAGAAGTGGCAGCCAATCTAGAAC
>JBAQWI010000515.1:0-11238 GCA_049298835.1 Oscillospiraceae bacterium | reverse complement strand
GTCCGTTGACCATATCTTTGATAGATTCCCTATGCTTTTTGTAAAAATGCGAAAAGGCGTTTTTTGGAATTATTTCGATACCAATGTAGAAAAGTTTTTGGTTATGGAAGAAAAAAACTTTCCTTGTGATAATATAAATCAAATTGAAAACAACGGATATTTTTTGAAACTACTGTGTTTTGGGAAACGCATTTCAGTTGAAATATTCCATTCTCTCACCGATGGCTGTGGGGCAATTGAGTTTTTAAAAATGATTCTACATTATTACTTTAACTTTTTAGATAAAACCAAAGGCAATAGTAGCACGAATATGTTAATCGACAAGGATATCCTCGACGTCCTTCCAGAAGAAATGGAGGATAGTTTTTCGCATTATTATAAAGATACAACATTACCCCAAAAAAAGTGTGAAAACTCTTATTGCATTAAAGGAACATCATTTGAAAGCTATGGGAACAATGTTACGACAGGGGTACTTTCAGCAAGTGAGCTTAATAGTCTTGCCAAATCTAAAAGCGCAACTATAACATCATATCTAGCTTCAGTGCTTATCTATTCGATTTATAAAACCCAGCAAAGGTACGAAATTGATACAAAGCCAATCATTGTTTCAATTCCTGTGAATTTGAGAAAAGTATTTCCGTCTAGAACTCTCAGAAATTTTTTTGGAGTTGTAAATGTTGGAATGGCTGTAAACAGAACAACGACCCTTGAAGAAATAATTGAGAAAACAACCAAGCAGCTTAAAACAAAAACTTCTAGAAATGCACTTCAAGATGTTATTTCTAATAATGTTAAGCTCGAAAAAAACTTGTATTCAAGACTTACACCTCTCTTTATTAAAAAAATGTTAATATCACTTGGGTTTAATTTGTTGGGAGAAACTAAAAAAACTATAACTATTTCTAATATAGGAAATATATCGATTCCAGAGGAAATGAAAACTCTTGTTAAGCAGATAGAGGTGGTACTATATCCGACATTAAAAAGCCCTATAAACTGTGGTATTTGTTCGGTGAACGATAGACTTACAATTAGCTTTTCTCGTAGTATTGTTGAAAGTGATATTATTAGATCTTTTTTCAACATCCTTTCTGAAAATAATAACTTGAATATTTCGTTATATTCTAATGATTGGGGGCAATGCAATGAATAAGTGTGCAAATTGCAAGGTCAATGTATATCCTCAACACTCTAAATGTCCACTATGTGGCAAATTTTTAGGCGCAACAGAGCAAAGCGAAACATCCTATCCCAAATATAATATTTTGCAAAGCAAAGGCGAACTAACAACAAAAAAGATTTTGTTGTTTTTAACCATAATATCTTGTAGCATCTTAATATTTATAAATATCTTCACATGGAATAATTCAATGAACTTTTGGTCAATTATAGTGTCTGCTTGTCTAGTATCACTTTGGACAATTGTGCAAACGCTATTTTCTAAAAAAAACAGCATTGGCACAAAAGTGTTAAGTATATATGCTGCATTATCTGTGTTGCTTATTGTGATAGATGTTTGCTCTGGATTTTACAAATGGTCCACAACCTATGTTGTTCCATTCATGACAATGACAGTAACGATTATATTTACATTTTGCGCCTTAGGTGGTAAAAAACGCTTTAAAGAATATTTAGGATACTTAATAGCAATATTTTTCATTAGCTTTTGTCCCATAATAACCTTTGTGTTTTCACTTTCAATGCAGGGGTGGTCAAGCCTTGTTGCTATGTTTTACTGTTGGCTAACAACGGTAGGTTTTTTAATTTTCTCAGGTAATAATTTGAAAAGAGAAATAAAAAAGAGGTTTCATTTTTAAATTAAAGCACGAGATACGCAATTGGAAAATTTATTTAAAATTTCATTACATACAGTAAACTGCTGGCCGTGCTGGTAGTTTTGATTTTGCATTTATAATTAAAGTAATAATATTTACGGAATACGGAGTTGGGTTATATATGAGAATCGGAATTGACGTGGGTTCTACCACAATAAAATGTGTTGTAATCAATCAAAGCGAGAAAATTGTTTTTCAATTATATGAACGTCATTATTCACAAATTAAGGAGAAGACTGTTGAATTATTAAAAGCGATTCAAACAGAATTTCCAAATGAAAAAAACATGGGTCTATGTATATCGGGTTCTGCTGGAATGGGTTTAGCAGAAGACTGCAAAATCCCATTCATACAAGAAGTATATGCGACAAGAATTGCAGTAACTAAATTTATAAAGAATACCGATGTTGTTATTGAGCTTGGTGGGGAAGATGCAAAAATTCTGTTTTTGTCAAATAATATGGAAGTTCGTATGAATGGGTCTTGCGCTGGAGGTACAGGTGCTTTTATTGACCAAATGGCAACTTTGCTAAACGTTACCCCCGATGGCATGAATGAGTTATCTAAGCAACATGAAAAGAGATACACCATTGCTTCACGTTGTGGTGTTTTTGCAAAATCTGATATACAAGCTTTACTAAATCAAGGGGCGAAAAAATCTGATATATCTGCTAGCATCTTTTTTGCTGTTGTCAATCAAACCATTGCAGGGTTAGCTCAAGGTCGTGAAATCAAAGGTAATATCTTATACCTCGGCGGGCCACTTACTTTCTTGTCGCAGTTACGAGAAAGCTTTGATACCGTGTTGAATACAAAGGGTATTTCCCCTGAAAACTCACTATATTTCGTAGCTCTTGGTGCGGCTCTATCTACACAAGATGAGCAAGTTGATCTTGAAAAAGTAACAAGCATGATTGAACAATATGAAACAAACCACCAATACAACACAAGTAAACCTTTATTTGTTAATCAGGAAGATTATTTTAAATTTAGAAAACGACATGAAAATGATAAAATAGAATATCGTGATGCCACTTTATATGATGGTCCAGCTTATCTTGGCGTTGATGCTGGCTCTACAACTGCAAAGGCTATTTTGATTGATAATGATGGCCATATTCTGCATTCTGAATATCGTCCAAACAGCGGTAACCCTGTTCCTATTGTAAAATGTTTCTTAGAAAAAATTTATAACAAATACCCTAACATTAAAATTGTATCAAGTGCAGTAACAGGATACGGTGAAGACATCATTATGAACGCATTTAAGTTGGACTTTGGTCTGGTAGAAACCGTCGCCCATTTTATAGCCGCAAAAGAGTTTAGTCCAAACGTTGACTTCATCATAGATATTGGCGGTCAGGATATCAAGTGCTTTAAAATAAAAGATGGTGTTATTGACAATATCTTTTTAAATGAGGCTTGCTCTTCTGGCTGTGGCTCTTTTCTACAAACTTTTGCTGGTGCACTCGACTATACAATTGCTGATTTTGCAAAGCTTGGATTATTTGCAGATAAGCCTGTTGACTTAGGTTCAAGATGTACCGTATTTATGAACTCATCTGTAAAGCAAGCACAAAAAGATGGAGCATCCATGTTTAATATATCTTCTGGATTATCCATAAGTGTTGTCAAAAATGCAATTTATAAAGTAATCCGTTGCTCTGCACATGGCCTTGGTAAAAACATCGTTGTACAAGGCGGTACGTTTTTAAATGACGCAGTACTAAGAGCATTTGAACAAGAAATTGGTCATGATGTTACCAGACCAAACATTTCTGGTTTGATGGGGGCATATGGGGCTGCCTTATATGCAAAACAAAATGCTAAAGAAGCCAGCACAATTTTAAGCAAGCAAGAACTTGCGCGTTTTGAGCACGAAGTCAATGTAACCACTTGTGGTTTATGTAACAATCACTGTCGCTTAACTGTAAATACTTTTGACAATAATCGAAAATTTATTGGCGGAAATCGATGTGAAAAACCGATAACAAAAAATAGCAATACCACAAAACTTAATATCTATCAAGATAAACTAGAAATGCTGCAATCCTATCAACCTGTCAAAGGTAACCGTGGAAAAATTGGAATTCCAATGGGACTTAATATGTATGAGTTATTGCCTTTTTGGCATACTTTGTTTACGGAACTTGGATTTGAAGTGGTTACATCTCCATCTTCAACCCGTCGACTATATTTAAGCGGTCAAAACACGATACCATCTGATACCATTTGCTTTCCGGCTAAGCTGATGCACGGGCATATTCAGGCTTTAGTAGACCAAGGCATTACCACAATATTTTATCCTTGTATGACCTATAACCTAGATGAAAAATTGGGCGATAATCACTACAACTGTCCTGTTGTAGCTTACTACCCAGAGGTAATATCAGCCAATGTTCCCGTGATTCGCAATATCAACTTTATTTATAACTATTTAGGAATACATAGACCAAAAGATTTTTCAATCAAACTCCACCAAATTTTAAGTGAAAATTTTGATGATATCACGCTTTACGATGTAAAATCAGCAGTGAAAAATGCTTACATTGAGCATCAAAACTTCTTAAATAAAATTAGAATTCGTGGAAAAGAGATTATTGAATTAGCAGAGCAAAGTAATCTTCCAATTATTGTTCTAGCAGGGCGCCCCTATCATATTGACCCCGAAATCAATCATAGCATTGATAAATTAGTCAACTCCTGCGGTGCAGCCGTTATTTCAGAAGATGCAATTAGCTATCATGTCAAAAAGTTTGAAACAGGAGTATTGAATCAATGGACCTACCATTCAAGACTTTATGCAGCAGCAAAATATATTGCTACTAAGCCAAATATGAATTTAATTCAACTTGTTTCGTTTGGATGTGGCGTAGATGCAATTACGATAGATGAAATTCGAGATATTCTTGAAAGTGAAAATAAGATTTATACACAAATTAAAATTGACGAAATAACAAATCTTGGTGCAGTGAAAATTAGACTTAGAAGTTTATTTGCTGCTTTAGAACAAGGAAATGAGGCAAATAACAATGCAAAACGAAAAGCAGACTAATGATGATCGCATCCTTTTTACAAAAAAAATGCGTAAAGAATATACAATACTAATTCCTATGATGGCACCTATCCATTTCAACTTGATTAAAAACGTATTTATTGACAGCGGCTATAAAATGGAGTTGTTAACAAATGCTGGACCTTCTGTTGTAGAAGAAGGGTTAAAGTATGTGCATAACGATACTTGTTACCCTGCTCTTTTGGTAATTGGACAAATGATAGATGCTTTAAATAGTGGGAAATATGACGTTAACAAAACCGCTTTGATGATTACCCAAACTGGTGGTGGGTGTCGCGCATCTAACTATATACATCTTTTGAGAAAAGCACTAAAAAAAGCAGGATACGAATATGTCCCTGTTATCTCCTTGAATCTTTCTGGATTAGAGAAGAGTAGTGGCTTTAAGCTAACATTGCCAATGGTAAGAAAATCATTGGCTACACTAGCTTATGGTGACCTTCTTATGCTACTAAATAATCAAGTGAAACCCTATGAAGTTTGCAAGGGCGAAAGTGAACGGGTTGTGTCTGATTGGATAGAAAATCTTTCTGCTATATTTGCTAAGGGAAAAGGATTATCCGTAAAAGAAATGACCCACATCTTCAGTGAAATTGTCACCTCTTTTACGGACATTATGGTAGTTAAAATTGATAAAGTAAAGGTCGGAATTGTCGGCGAAATCTATGTGAAATATTCAAGTCTTGCAAACAACAATCTCGAAGACTTTTTATTTGAGCAGGGCTGTGAGGTTATGGTACCAGGTTTAATTAGTTTTATGCTATTTAAAATAGATAACCGACTTGAAGATATTAATTTATATGGTGGAAGCAAGATAAAACACTTCATCATCAATCTATTCATGAAATATTTATGTAAAGTGGAACAGCTTGTGATTGAAGCTGTTCAAAGTAAATCAGACTTTATTCCTCCTTCTCCATATCCACACGTAAAATCATTGGTAAGAGATATCATTGGCTATGGGAACAAAATGGGTGAGGGTTGGCTTTTAACTGCAGAAATGGTTGAACTAACAGAACAGCGCTATCTAAATATTGTTTGTACTCAGCCTTTTGGTTGTCTTCCGAATCATATTGTAGGAAAAGGAATGATCCATAAAATAAAAGAACTTTATCCAAACTCCAATATAGTTCCAATTGACTATGACCCAGGTGCTACAAAAGTCAATCAGGAAAATAGACTGAAACTAATGCTGGCTGTTGCAAGTGAAAAAATCAGTACAAAAGAACGTACACCTTCCGTAGAAAAAGAATTGGTATGTCAATCCTAGTCATCCCAAACACACAAGTATGGAGAATGAAATAAAAACACCCCCCGTAAAGGGCGGTGTTTCCTCGGCTTATAAGCACTTTTTCCCGTTTCTACCAGATTTGAACTGGCAGAATAGAGATTTGCAATAAAAACACAATAATATAAGAAATTTAATAGTATAAATATCTGTCTTTTTTTAATCATGATTTTTATGTGTAGTGTTAAAAATGTAAGCCGAGAAAATTGCAGTTACAGGAACTGCAAATAAAATTCCCATACTTCCAACAAGTGATTTAATAATTTCAACTACAATCATTTCTAAATTCATCATAAACAAAAGATTTTTGTTGTTTCCTAAGATTAAAAGCACCGTTGCTAACGATCCTCCAATATATGCCAAGATTAACGTATTAGTCATAGTTCCGATAGCATCTCTACCAACGTTCATACCTGATTTAAGCATTTTTTTAAAGGACTTATTTTCCATCGTTTCAGAAAACTCATTCATAGCAGAAGCGATAGACATCGCAACATCCATAATTGCTCCAAGTGATCCAATAACAATACTACCCCAAACAATTGCCTTCAAATCAATAGCTGCGGCAGTGCCAATATCCATTAGAAAAGCAGAACTTTCATCTATAAAGCCTGTAATATCTAAAAGATTATTCATAAATAGACCAAGCAAGCCAGCCACTAATACGCCACCTGTATTGCCCAAAATTGCGGCTAAAGTTTTTTTATTTACACCATTTATTAAAATTAAGCTCATAAATATAACAAACAGACTAACAATACATGTCCAAGTATAAATATTGTAACCCTTTAAAATTGCGGGAATATATACGAGAAATATTGCTCCTCCAGTAAAAACAAGTGACATAATAGTTGCAATGCCCTTTTTGCTACCAATTAAAATAATTATGACAAAAAATATTGCTACAAGCCACATTATATAACTCATTCTGTTATATTCGGCAAATTGCCAAATATAATCTGAGGTTTGGGGGTCTTGCGTGTAAGACACTACAATATTATCACCAATTTCAATTTCTTTTGGCTGTACAAAGTATAGTGCATCTATATACTGTGAACCGACAATTTCTTCACCTTTGTGGTCACCATTAGTTATTTTTGCTGTAAATACAATATTCTTATTTGATATTGTAGTTTCGCCATCATCAAGACTAAATTCATCTAAATCTGTTTTTTCTATTAAAATAATTTTAGCTTTGTAAAATAATTCATCATCATTTGTAGGTATGTTCGGTTTACATATATAATTTCCTATAATAATTAGAATGATTGAAATAATTGTTACCAAAATAGATGTAATCACGTTTCTATAATTTTTATTTTTCATAACTCTCCTCTTTAAATATAATACTTATTAACATTTTATATTATAGAACACATCATGTCAACACCACTGTTTTTGCCATTGGAATTGAGAAAAATCCTATTCCACATCCAATATCTATCACATTCATGTCGGCGAACACATACTTACTCACAATTCTATGTGGATTGTAAAATAATTTTCTGAATGAACCAATCAAAATATATTCCATCGATCACAGGCAAGTCTTATTGCTAAGTTTTTATTGGTAATTGCAATATATCCAAGCGGAACATATATAAACAATAAATTCAATCTTTCCCAAAGTCCTTCTTTGGAAAGGTATAATTTTCATACTAATACAACAAGTGTAACTTGCGAGCTGACAATTCTCAAGTTAAGTTAACCCTTACATATCTACAATGAAATCCCAATTATTTAATACCACTGACGCTATTCGAGGGTCATACATGATTCCTTTATTCTTTTCAATTTCCAACTTGCATATATTAGCGGAAAGCCCTTTTCTATATTTACGGTCGCTTAACATAGCATCTATTGAATCAGCTATTGCAATTATTCTTGAACCTAGAGGTATAGTTTCTCCTGCAATTGAGTCTGGATAACCATTACCGTTAAATCGTTCATGGTGATGACGCACTATGGTAGCTATTTCTTCAAAACCAGTTACCTTATGCAGTATTTCATAACCGATTGTAGAATGGTTTTTCATAACTATCCATTCAGCATCAGTTAATGCACCAGGCTTAAGCAAAATATTATCAGGAACTCCTATTTTACCAATGTCATGAACGTGGGCAGCAATATGAATGTTCTCAATATCATTTCCCTCAATACCCATATAAAAGCATATTTTCTCTGCCATATCACTGACACGTAAGGAATGACTTACAGTATATTGATCCCGTGCTTCCATTGAAGCTACAATGACGGCAACTAAATCATGGTAAACTAACAATGTTTTCTGATATGTCAATTAATAACCTCCTCTTTAAAATTAAGTTTATTTTCGTTATCATTGTGCTCCATTTTTATAATTGCATTACACAGCTCAGACGTCATTTGGCTACTAAATTCACCAAGTAATGCTAGTGTGGCTTCTTTTGCTGTTTCTTTGTAAAGACACATTTTGTGCTCGAAATAAATACTTATATTTAAATAGTCCTCAAAGTATCTTTTTGTCACAGAAATGCCAATTTCGGTAAGTTCTACAACTGAATATCTTTCTTTTAAATCAAGTTTGGCAAATGCGGAGAATGTGAGTCATTATTATTTGTGGCACATTGATGAACTCGGACAGTTGCTACAACCAGAGCCACAGGATTTGCCTTTTTTCTCATCTCTACGAATTTTTATAATTATTAACGTCACAATTCCTAGTATCACTCCTTGCTTATTTAAAATAAATAGATACATACTAACCATATAATTTTAATATATTAAGCAGCAACAGTTAACTGCGTAATAGTTCTTCCAAGAGAGAACAATTTTTCGTATATGCATTTACACTTTTTGTATTTTTCAAAAAGCTTCATAGATTCACATTCATTGCAATAAACTTTCCAACAACCAGTGCATTTACAATGCTTTCCAGAATTTTTAATAAATCCGATTACATCGTCCAATGGGTATCCAAGAAACAGCCCTATCTCGTGAGGAAATTGATCACTCAATTCAAATTGTCGCTTGAGATTTTCAATACAAGATGATGAAGAAAAATCTGTATAACCAAAATTCAAAAGAAATTCACTTGTTCTGTGGTTTTGTAAATCTTCCTCTAACTTTCTTTTTCTATAAACAAAAATTAAGGCAAAAGTTTCTTTAAGTTGCAAAATCTCAAGAAAAATGCCTTTTGAGTTTAACTCTCGATTTTTATCAGTAAGATGCGCTTTCAGTTCATTAATAGAAGAAAAGCTATAAGTAAACAAATTAGCAGTTTTAAGGCTTGCTAAGGTGGGAGAACAATGTTCAATTAAAAAATTCTCTAACACTTCCGTACCTCCCTTATTGAGAACAATGACTTTGTAATACACTAGATAGTGCACAAGCACTACTTGAGTGAATACGAGTAATTGGTATACTGTTGCGTTTCGCTTCGCCCACTGCACTAATTACCATTTTATGGGATACTGTATTGGTGAACAATATAATTAAATCGGGATTTCCTAGTTTTCTCTTTAAGGAGCCGTTTTCTTTAGTAAAAACTTTTGCCTTACATCCGTAGCTTTTACAGATTTCTTCATATTGGCACGCCATTCGCTCATTTCCGCCAACGATTACAATACTCAATTAATTCACTCCTTACGCACAGGTTAGCTAAAACTAACTAAGTAGACAATATCATAAAACAGTTTCATTGTCAATAAATATATTTGTTGTAATCAGTTAAATACAACTAAACGCTTTTCATTACATAATAATAAAAAATTTAAAAAGGCTATAGGGTAATGTGTAAGTTGCGTTACTCAATTTTATAAAATATCTTGAAATGATTTCTACAAAAGCATATACTGTATTTAAAAATAGTAAGAAGATTATGGATTATGCAAAAACTATAGACTAAAAATTTTAGTGCTAATACCAATAATATAAGGAGGAACAATGGAAACTGAATTGGACGAAAAAGTATTTTATGGAAATAATATCACTGTTATAAAAAGAGATGAAGAATGTACAATATATAAAATGAAAGATGTTACAGGCGAAGGAACTATGACTTGTTATAAGGTGTTTCCTGGCATTGATTTGATGTATAATGATCTTCATATGGGCATGATTTAATACCTGTCGGTAAAAAAGCGGTTGTAGTTGAATTTATTAACCTCAAGAACACACCGAAAATTATGTTTGAAGGAACTGAGCTTTCATATTCTTCTGAGATGAGTGCGAAAAAGGGTGTGCCAACCTATGTTGCATTGATAAACAGCTCAGTTTCATTAGAAAGTCTTAATACAGCTGCTGAGTATACTGTTACAAACGATGCAAATTTAAACGCCATTAAGTTTGCGGACACAAATAATGATAAAGTAATTAATGCACAAGATGCACTTGACACTTTATCTGCTTGGTTGAGAAAAACCCCTGTTACACAAGATAAACAAATTATGGTCATGAACGTTACAGCTGACAGTTCGATTACCACTTTAGATGTTTTAGCAACTATGGAGTCATATGTTAATGCAGTTGAACTACAAATTATAAGTAAATAATATTATCATACATTAGATGCCATCCATCTGGAATAGGGTGGATGGCAATTTTTTATATGGATTGGAGGATTACCTTGATACTGCAAAACAAGCGTAAAATAATTATAATTTCTGTATATACAGCACTAGGTCTGCTACTGCTGTACGTTTTTTACAACTTGGCAAATTTTTATGATAAGCCGCAAATATATTTAAAAGCGCCAAAAAAAATAGAAACTATGAGTAAAGAAGAGTTTTATGTTGACGCAGTGCTTTCAGATTTTCCTAAAAATGGTGTTTATGCAGCTGCCAGCATATCCATGAAATTTGACCGTAATAAACTGCAATTTTTAGGAGTACGACAGGGCACAATGATGACTGGTAATGAGCAAAAAACAGATGAAAACATGGAAATTCCAGTTTGGACGTGCAACACTGAACTTTCAAATCAAAATGGAGTTATTAACACAATGTATCTTGATATGACGGCTGGTGATAATGCATATCGTCTTTACGGTTTTGAGC
>JBAQWI010000514.1:0-1586 GCA_049298835.1 Oscillospiraceae bacterium | reverse complement strand
CTGCATTGGAATATCCGGCTCCTTTTTCACCACAGTTATTTATGACAAGACATTTGTTGTCATTTTCCGGTCATTACTGCACGCAAGACAGAGATCTTTATTCGATGCAATTAGGTATGACAGTGTTTTAATTGGAGTGGCTGATGAGGCCATTGTTATGTAATTTTCTCCACAGCACGAAATCCGGAAGTTACTAGAAAAGTAAATTTTACAATAACTGTCTTCGCAACAACTGTAGTAGAATTGTGTATCCAGCAATAACTTAATATAACTATTGAGCCGGATATGATATGAAGCGACTCATCCGATCGAAAATTGTATTTTTTTTTTAATTTTGTAAATCTGAATTTGTAAAATGACATCTACTACTATACAAAAGCATATTCAATGAAATGGGTGGTTTGCGGATGGGCGTAATGTCACCAGCCTGATGAAAATTATGTTTACTATACTGCACATTATTATTATTATTATTACAGAATGTTAAAAATCTTTGTGGCGTTTCAAACCGGATAGCGAGAGCGGGACTGAGGCGGAGCTCCATAATGCAACAGTAGTTGGGATCATCTGGCATGAAATGGAGGCACTTTAACCACTTGAAATTGTAATTTGGCCACTGAAGAGAATGAGATCGGGTGCACGAAGGCGAAGTAAGCCTACCCGAAAACTATGACAGCAGTTTAAAGTTTAAAGTTGTGGTAGCTATGGGTCCGGCGAGAGGGCTTCGGCGAGCCTCTACTCAGAAACTGTCATATTTGCCAAATTTAATGTTGCATTTTGGAGTGATTTTATCTTATAAGTATCAAAAGATATTGTATATGAAATGTCCATTTAAATTATCCATAACCCGGTATACGGTCGGCCCAGACCCCTCTGCGTCCAAGCATTTCCCCTTCCGATGCGCCTGCAAGTTGGATCCGGAAGTTCCAGTCTTTCCGTTAATTTTAAACGAAAACATGCGTATTTTATGGGATCAACCCCCTCACCCTACCAACCCACTGTAAATACGCCACTGAACGTACACTATGCTTAAATAACTCCATTACAATATTTGCAATATTTAGGAATACCGTTTGCCCGATTTTAATGTGTTCATATTGAAACGTGGAAAATATTAAGCCGTTCTCGGCCACCGTTCTTTTAAATATTAATATGCGATTCAAATGATTTTTTAGTTCTCCGCTTATTTTCTGTTAAAAACCACATTATGTTTTCCAGTACATCGTCATATTATTTCGAATTTTAAGTTGTAATTATATAATGTACGTTATTTCGATAATAATAAGTCTATTATGCTCAAATTAATTGAAAACATTGCGCAGTCGGAAAACCGTTTGCATTGTTGTTTTTCAAAAAGCGCCTGTTGCTATAGTAACTGTTAGCGCGCGTTTTTTTCTTCTGTTAATCTGATTCACTCCGACCCTCGACTTTAAACAGACTGTTGTATGTAGAGAATTTCTATATGAGTTCATAGTCTAGCCTTCTATATGGAAGGCAAGGCCATGGCACCAGGACATTAAAACGATGATGATATCAAAAAGTAATTATGAACTGCTTAACTGTTATTCTGGCTACCAGATTTCTGT
>JBAQWI010000513.1:0-14745 GCA_049298835.1 Oscillospiraceae bacterium | reverse complement strand
CCCTTGTACACGTTTTGTAAATGGAATTGTTTATGCTAGTGTAGGAATTGTGGGCGCAATCAGCGTTATTAAATTTGGATTATCCATTGGTATGCTCTCCACCTTTTTAAGCTACGCAAACCAATATACAAAACCATTTAACGAAATTTCTGGTGTTGTAACCGAACTACAGAGTGCGTTTGCATCTGCAAGACGTGTTTTCGCTGTTCTTGACGAGCCAGTTGAAGTGGTAGATGATGCAAATGCAAAAGTTATGTCTGATTGTAATGGGAACGTTACAATTGAAGATGTATCTTTTTCTTATAATAAAGATGTGTCATTAATTGAAAATCTAAACCTTACTGCCAAATCTGGACAGCGTATCGCAATTGTTGGTCCGACTGGTTGCGGTAAAACTACAATCATAAATCTGCTTATGAGATTTTATGATGTGGATAAAGGAAGCATTAAAGTTGACACTACTGATATAAAGCATATGACACGCAATAGTCTACGCAATACCTATGGTATGGTGTTGCAGGAAACTTGGCTATTTGCAGGCACAATAAAAGAAAACATTGCATATGGAAAGCCAGATGCAACTGATGAAGAAATTACAACTGCCTCTAAAATGGCACACGCACATGGGTTCATTAAACGGCTTGAAAATGGTTATGATACTGTAATTGCTCAAGATGGCGGTAACATTTCGCAGGGGCAAAAGCAACTTTTATGTATTGCAAGAATTATGCTGACTATGCCACCAATGCTAATACTTGACGAAGCAACAAGCAGCATTGATACTCGCACAGAAGTGAAAATTCAAAAGGCATTTCAGACCATGATGAAAGGAAGAACCTCATTTATTGTTGCCCACAGACTTTCCACTATTAAGGAAGCTGACATTATCTTAGTAATGAATGCAGGCAAAATTATTGAACAAGGCAACCATGAAGAACTACTGCAAAAAGGTGGTTTCTATGCAGAACTTTACAACAGTCAATTTTCAAAGACATAAAGGAGATTGTATGACAATATTGAAACAAACTACACTAACAGAAGAACAAACTACCCAAATTCGAGCGCTTGAACAGCTTTGCAAATCTTATGATGGGTTAAAGTCAAGTCTGTATTTATCGGGTGAAATTAACTTCGATAAAAACATGAACTGCTTTTTTCTGCTCTATGATGAGAATGTCCTTGTAAGCTTTTTAACTATCTTTTGCCCTACCAAATGCGAGGCAGAACTTAGTGCATTGACAAAACCAGCGTATCGAAATATGGGCTGTTTTAACCAGCTTTATACTGCTACAAAAGCAGAGCTCAAACACGCTGACGTAAACGAAATTCTCTTTGTTCATGAGCCACAAAGCCTTGAAGCAAAAGCAGTGCTTAATAAGCTACCTATTAACTATGACTTTTCAGAATATGTGATGGACTACGTTGGCGGCGCTATCACTGTTCCAAACCAAGAACTCTCGCTTTTACCAGTTAATCAATCTGACCGAGATGCTATCGTTAGCTTGTCCACCTCTTCTTTTGAGGGCGAAAGCGTGGATGTTGCCCGCCATTGGTTTGATTCCAGATTTTCCAGTAAAACCAGCACAATATATAAAGCTATTGCAAATGGAACAATAGTTGGCACACTCTGTGTAAACTTTGAGGAAGAACCAAACTCTATATTCGGCTTATCCATAGGCAGAGAATATCGGGGCAACGGTTATGGTAAGCAGATGCTACTCACCATTTTATCCATACTTAAAAAAGACAACAAAGCAATTTGCTTAGAGGTCAACAGTACTAATGATGTCGCCTTTGCGATGTATAAAAAATATGGGTTTACAATTCGAGCACAAAATGATTATTACCGCTACCAATTTTAAACCATATCATTATCAAACATAATCTCTATGAAATCGGAGTGATATTTATGCCAATCAATATACCGGGAACACTACCAGCAAGAGCAATACTCGAAAATGAAAACATATTTGTAATGAGCGAGGAACGCGCAGCACATCAAGACATTCGTCCGCTAAGAATTGCTGTTTTAAATCTGATGCCCAAAAAAGTCGAAACAGAAACGCAATTGTTGCGTTTGCTCGGCAACACCTCGTTGCAAGTTGACATTGAACTTTTGCAGACTGCAACCTATACCGCAAAGAACACAGCCAAAGAACACTTACTCAAATTCTACAAAACATTCAACGATATTAAGGATGAATATTTTGATGGACTTGTAATCACTGGTGCTCCAGTTGAGCATTTCAAATTTGATGAGGTCGACTACTGGGAAGAACTTGTACAGGTTATGGAGTGGTCGAAAAATCACGTTTATTCAACAATGCACATCTGTTGGGGTGCACAAGCTGGGTTATACTATCACTATGGGATAGGTAAAAATCCTCTTCCTCAAAAAATGTTTGGAATATTTGAACACAATGTCATTTCGCCAAATCATAAGCTAGTTCGCGGTTTTGATGAAATCTACTATGCCCCACATTCTCGCCACACCGCCTCCATTGACAGTGAAATCACAATCTGTGACAAACTTGAGGTACTTTCATCCTCAAAAGAAGCTGGAATAAACATCATCGCATCAAAGGATGACAGACAATTTTTCGTTACAAGTCATTCAGAATACGATAGAGATACCCTTGCAACCGAATATTTCCGTGATATTGATAAAGGACTTCAAATTGCTGTCCCACAGCATTACTTTCCAAGTGACGACCCTAAAAATACCCCTCCGTTCATATGGCGTGGCCACGCCCACTTGCTTTTCACAAACTGGCTAAACTACTATGTATATCAAAAGACGCCATACGAATTAAAAAGTGAATTTTAATTAAGGAGCTATGATATGAAACTATTTAACTATCTTAAAGTGAGAAAAAATCGTGACTGGCTAATTGTAATAAACGTTGCTATGTCAATTTTATTGGCATTCATATCTGTGGTGATAGAAGAAAAATATGGAACAGCATCACTTACAAACATTTATATTCTACAAGGAATTTGCGTCATAAACTGGGCAATTGCTTTTTCTCTAATCATATGGAATGTATGGAGTAAATCAAAGTCAAAACTTGATCGCAGAGATAAAGACAAAGGACGAGATAAATAAATACGCACAAAATCCCACACCAAAATTGGTGTGGGATTTCTTTGTTTAATCACCTAGTTTTATTCTCAATTTTTCTAGCAGTTTCTTTTCCCGCCTAGAGACTTGAACCTGAGTCATTCCTAAAAGTTTTGCTGTTTCGGCCTGTGTTTTGCTCTTAAAATAGCGTAACGCAATTAAATTTCTATCTGGTTCATCCAATCTATTGATAACTTCATTTAGTGAAATAACATCGCATAGCGTGTCATCATCACCCTCAATGCAAACATCGACCTGACCACCTCCGTCTTCCTCGCTCACCGTCAGCGACATAGGTGGAATGCTCACGTTTAGCGCCTCAACAATAGTTTCAGAATCTGTGTCTAGCATTTCTGCCAGTTCATTTATAGTTGGCTCTCTGCCATTGTAGACAGAAAAACGCTCTCGTGCTCTAACTGCTTTTATAGAGAGTTCTTTGAGACTTCGACTCACTTTTATTGCTCCACCATCTCGAAAAAGTCGTTTAATTTCACCTAAGATAACTGGCACAGCATAGGTGGAAAACATAATACCCCTTGTGTCATCAAATCCATCAATTGCCTTTAAGAGCCCGACACAACCTGCACCAAATAAATCATCGTACTCAATATTACGACCACGAAAACGATTTGCACAGCTATGCACAAGTCCAAAATTTTTCTTGACAAACTGATCCTTTTCAACTGCTGTTTTAACCATTGTGTTGACGCGACGTAATTTTTTTAACCATAATTACAGTTGTGCCACGTTCTTTTTTCGAGAAAACTTTCACCTTATCCATAAACGATTGCATAACTGCAAACCCAAGACCTGCACGCTCATCGTTTGGAGCAGTTGTAAAAAGCGGTTCCATTGCTTGCTCAATATTTTCAATTCCACAGCCGGTGTCACGAATTTTTATGTATGCTGTCGCATTATCCAATATGCGCAGCGTTATATAAACTATTCCAATTTTGTCCTTATATCCGTGAACAATTGCGTTAGTTACAGCCTCACTTACAGCTGTTTTTATATCCGTAACTTCATCAACAGTTGGATCTAATTGGGCAAAAAAACTTGATACTGCTACCCTAGCAAAACTTTCGTTTGAAGAGCGACTTGTGAGATTAATTCTTACCTCATTTATAATTTTCATTGTTTTATCCTCCTCATTCCTCTATTTTTGCAAGGCGCTCAAGCCCAGCTAATCTCATTACACGACCAATTGACGCAGTTGTATTGGATATTTTGACCTCTCCACCAATTGAAGTCATCAGCTTAAATCTTCCCATAACAAGCCCAATTCCACTTGAATCCATAAAGGACACATCTGCAAAATCCAATATTAAGGTCTTAGGCAATCTTAACTCGACTTGACTGTCAATGGCTTCTCTAATTGTTCTTGCTGTGTGATGGTCAATTTCGCCATATATATAGGCGCATATGCTTGTCCCCTCTTGTTCAATTCTAACCATTAAACTTCCTCCTGTTTAAATAAATAAAATCCCTCTATCATAAATAGAGGGATTTTTAAAAATATATAATGAATTAACTTCATATGGCAACTAGCCAAAGCAAATTTTATCCCTCACATATAGTATAGAGGGTTGTACTAGAAAAATATGTCGAACTAGAGAGCCTTTAAAAAAGATTTTACATTTTTTCTCATATCGCTTGCCATATAGAATGAGCCACATATAATGACAGCACCTTTTTCGCCTGCGATATCCAAAGCTTTATGAAGTGCTTCGTTGTAATCATTCATTGGATAAACATCGCTACAAAAATCTCTTGCAGCATTTGCCAAAGAAACCTCATCAATGGCACGTGGGTTGTCTACTGGAATTGTGATGATGGATTTGCATTCATTTGCAATTAATCCAACTGCCGAATGAAAATCCTTATCAGCCATCATTCCCATAATAGCAACTTTGGGATCTGCTGTAAGCTTTTGTAGGGTTAATCCAAGCGACTCAGCAGCTTGTTTATTATGTGCACCATCCACAATAATGAGTGGATTTTTGCTCATTATTTCAAAACGAGCTGGAAATTTGGATTTCTTTAGTCCTGTTTTGATATCCTCATCAGTAATTGCAAAGGACTTGCCACGCAAAACCTTCATTGCCTCAATAACTGCAACTGCATTATATATCTGGTGAATTCCTGCAAGCTTTATGCTGTAGCTAACTCCGTCATAAATGAATTTTGAGCCTAACACACCACATTCAACAATAGAAACTGCATTTTTATTTGGAAGAATTAATCTTGATTTTGTTTTTGCGCAAACCTCCATAAATACGGCAACTGCATCTGCTTCTTGTAACGGATAGGTAACTACATCGGTTTTTACCTTTATAATGCCTGCTTTTTCGCCTGCAATTTTTGTTATTGTATCTCCTAAGATTTCAGTATGATCGAGCGAAATGGAAGTGATGATTGCGGCAATTGGTGTTTTTATAACGTTTGTTGCATCATATTGCCCCCCAAGTCCTACCTCTAGGCAAACAACATCACACTTATTTTGCTCAAAAAACTTAAATGCTATTGCAGTTATAACCTCAAACTCTGTCACTTGATCTCCGCCCTGAGCAAGTTGTTTTACATATGGATCAATATATTCAACGAGCCTAGCAAAATCTGATTTTTCAATCATTTTGCTGTTAATCTGAAAACGTTCACGGAAATCAATCACAAATGGTGAAATATACATTCCTACTTTATAGCCAGCGGTTTCCAATATTGTGGAACTCATTTTTACGGTTGAGCCTTTTCCGTTTGTTCCTGCAATATGAATAAATTTAAGCTTATCTTGTGGATTGCCCATAAGATTTAATAGTTTTTTCATACGTTCCAGACCTAGCTGAGAGCCAAAACGTGTAAAAGAATGAATATAACTTTCTGCCCCTTTATATGTCAAGAGTACCCCTCCAATTGTTGTAATAATACCAGTTCAATCCAAATGATTATGTCATAATAGTAAGCGTTGATATAATCATTTGCTTGGAAATATTATATCACTATACCTCTATAATTACAAGTAGTTACAACGCCCACTAAGTCACTTTTCATGTCCATTTCTTGTAATAATATAATTCCAAATTTTTTTAAAAACCTATTGACAAACAAATTGTATTGTTGTATTATTGTACCAAGGCACTAGTACAAAGGTACAAAAGGAGGAACAAAATGAAATGGCTTTTAACTGCAGACCGACCAATATATTCCCAGCTTGTTGAGCAAATAACTGGAGCTATTATATCTGGCGAGTATAAGGCTGGCGATAAGCTGCCATCTGTGAGAGATCTTGCTCAAGATGCATCAGTTAACCCAAATACAATGCAAAAAGCATTGGCGGAGCTTGAACGTAATCAATTGGTTTTTACACAACGAACATCGGGGAAATATATTACGGAGGACATAACAATGCTTGAAAAAATTAAGTCTGAACTTGCAATGCAACAAATCAGTAAGTTCTTTGAACAAATGCAGAGCATGGGATTTACTAAGGAAGAAATTATCAAATTAATTGAGGAGGCAAAATAAATGGAGCCAATTTTAGAATGCAAAACACTGACAAAACGTTATGGCGATCAACTTGCATTGAACGCCATCAACCTATCAATTCCACGAGGAAAAATTGTTGGTTTACTTGGTTCAAACGGAAGCGGTAAAACAACACTAATCAAGCTTGCAAGCGGACTACTTACACCAACAGGCGGAGAAATTCTAATTGGTGGTAGAGCTCCTTCAATTGAAACAAAGAATATTGTTTCGTATCTACCAGACAAAACCTATCTAAATGACTGGATGAAAGTTTGCGATATCATTGAATTTTTCAAGGATTTCTATCAAGATTTCGATTCTGCAAAAGCGTATGAAATGCTAAAACGTCTTGGAATCAACTCTGCTGACAGACTAAAATCTATGTCAAAGGGTACCAAAGAAAAAGTACAGCTAATCCTTGTAATGAGTCGCAAAGCAGAACTTTATCTACTTGATGAGCCAATCGGTGGAGTTGATCCAGCTGCAAGGGACTATATCCTTAACACAATTATTACAAACTACAGCGAAAACGCTACCGTTTTAATCTCTACTCATCTTATTGCAGATATCGAGCGTGTTTTAGATGAGGTTGTATTTATTGCAAACGGTCAGGTTGTTCTCACTTCTTCTGTTGATGACATTAGAGAAAAACAAGGCAAGTCGGTAGACAGCCTATTCAGGGAGGTATTCAAATGCTAGGTAAATTATTGAAGTACGAGTTCAAATCCACAGCTAGAATGTTCTTACCGTTTTTCGGCGCATTGCTTGTCCTTGCAATACTCAATAAAATTTTCTTTTTCACTTTTGAAAATGTAGGTTTTCTTGCTATTCCTCGCTCTCTATTCATGGCATTATATGTCTTTATGATAATTGCTACATTTATAATGACCTTAGTGGTAACTATTCAGCGTTTTTATAAAAACCTGTTGAGTGATGAAGGTTATCTCATGTTCACACTACCTGTAAAAACAAGCCAACAGATTTTATCTAAAGGAATTGTTGCTTATGTTTGGGTATTGGCTTGTATTCTGTCCACTTTCCTATCCATCTTTATAATGTTACCTGATTATAGCTGGATAAGACAAATTCCAGAAGGCTTAAGACTTGTAAGCGAACAGCTTTATCAATATACTGGAATGCGATTATCAGTATTATTTGTTGAGACAATTGCCTTATGTTTAATTGGTCTTGCTGCATTTATATTGCAGGTTTATACTGCAATTTCTATTGGACAGCTTTCAAATAAACATAAGGTATTGGCTTCTTTTGGTGCATATGTTGCAATCTACGCAATCATACAGATTATCATGTCAATTGCAATGACAGTACTAGGTCTTACAACATTTGATAGTAATTTTGATCATATCGATGAAAATGTTGCTCAATTTGTTCAGCTAATCATTGGAATATCATTAGCAATAGATATCATTTTATCTGCTGGATATTTTTTCCTAACAAAATATATTTTAAAGAACAAACTAAACCTAGAATAACAGACCCCTTTGTGCTTATACAAGCATAAAAATAGAAATAAAAATTAGGGGGCATTACTTATGGAAAAGAAACAATATATGTGTGTCAAATGCGGTTGCACTTCCTATGAAAGTGACCAGTTTCAAGCGACTGGCGGAAACTTCTCCAAACTATTTGATGTGCAAAACAAGAAATTTATTACAATCAGCTGTATGCAGTGCGGTTATACAGAACTGTACCGTTCAAGCACCAGTAATGGTTGGAATGTTCTTGACTTCTTGATGAGCTAATAGCACAAAAAGTGCCACCCTAAAGGTTAAACCTTAGAGTGGCGCTTTTGTTTTTATTATAAATGTTGACAATATTTATATGTAACGTTATACTATATTTGGGCATATTTGGCAACTACAAGCATAGAAATGTGGGATTAGTCCAATGGTCAATTTATCATCCGACTAAAACGACAGAGGATAAAACGAGGAGGATAAAATAATGTTCAAATATAAAAAAATAATTTCATTGGTGTTAATGGTTGCTTTGTTTGCGACTATGGGTACAAGTGTATTTGCGAGTGATGGTTCACAATCTGTTTTTTTAACTGGTGAAACAGTTCAAATTATAGGTGGATATGATGGAAAAATAAGCGATGTTATCGGAATATATAATGCACAGCAACGTGAATTAATAAACGTAAGAATTAATTCATCTGCAACATATGATAAAAAGAAAGGCATTCAAGTAAAAGTTAAACTATATACTCCAGGTCTAACTACTAACGCTAAGTTTAATTATATGTCAGGGACGGTTGATGTTGCTATAAACGATAATATCACTTCCACTGCTTTTACACAAAGTGCTGAGAACGCTAAAACAATTAAAACAGATGTTGATACAGGTGTGACTGCTTCAAGTGGCACTAAAGGAACAGTTAGTGTAGATGGTATAGCCCTTGCTACAAACGCTCTTTCCGGAGGTGGTGGATTTGCTATCTCATATGAAATAAAAATTCCTTAAGGATACTCCAGTTATTATGTGATAGTGAGGTAGTATAATGAAAAATAAGATAATTCTTGGTATTACCATTTTGGTAATAATGTTCTTATGCTTTTTGTGGAGTACCAATAAGTCAGGACAAGTTTCGGAAATTGGAATGTGGAGAATGGAAACTATTTCGAATTACAATGGTGAATTATTTGCTACTAATTTTGATTTTGTTGATTTTGATGGTGAAAAATTTGACCTAAAGTGTGAGTTTAAAAAGGGTAAAACCTTTTTTATCACAAATGGGACTAATAAAAACTACTCTGGTACATATAGCAAAGAAAATGCCCAAAATGCTATTTCTCTATCCTTGGAATTTGAAAATGGCGAATTAGCTAAAGCCGTCGTCGGCAAACGAGAATATTATGATGGTAAAACTGTCGACTCTCTAATACTAACTACAAATGACAAAATCATTGTATTCTTAAAAGAAATAGGAGACTTGGGGTACTCCAATCAGCTGTAATCAGTGCGGTTATACGGAACTGTACCGTTCAAACACCACTGATGGTTGGAACATCCTCGACTTCTTAACAAACTAAGAATTACAAATAAATGCCGCCCAATACGGGCGGCATTTTTGTTTTGATTGTTAAAACGTGTATATTACACTATTTATTTTATGTATTTTTAACAAGTATTTAACATAAATCCGAAATATTTGAATTATAACGATGAAGATTTGTAATAGGTATGGGATATTTGTTAATATTACAAATATGTTGTCGATATATATTAACAAAGCGTTATTTGTTTAAATTAGAATGGAGGTTTATTATATAATAATTTACATACTTAATTGCTTTAAAATGTAATTTAATAAAAGGGGATATAAAATTGAAAACAATTAGAAAAAGAATGATGACTAGTATAGCCTCACTTTTAATCGGGGTATCAATTATCAGTTTAGTCGTGGGATTAATTTGTACTTACAAGAGTATAACAGTTACTGTTAATGATGACCTAAAATCTATAGGTCAAGTGGCAGAAGTGGCAATTCAAGCATCGCTTGAAAAATATGAAATTATAATTAAAGGTATCGCAAACCAAGCATATCTTGGTGATCCTAATGTTTCACAAGAACAATTAATTAAAAATTTTGAAGTTGCCAACAAAAAATATGGTTTTGAATCGTTACTTTTAACTGATGAAAAAGGTAACGCTATCAGCACAGATAAATCTAAAACAGGAAAAAGTTTAGGGGAATATGAAGCATTTAAGAGAGCAATGGCAGGAGAAACTGTAATATCTTCTCCTCAACCAGATGTGGACGGAAAAATGAAAGTATTTTTCAATACGAAAGTTGATAATATAATCGGCTACAAAGGTATTGTAAGTGCAACCCTAGATTGTCAAGTTTACACTAATATAATTAAAGATATTACTGTAAATAAATCTGGTAATATTTTTATTCTTGATGCAAAAGGAGCTACTATAGCTGACGTAGACCAAAAAACTGTTGAGAATGGGGAAAATGTTATTGAACTAGCAAAAACTGACAAGACATTGGAATCATGTGCTAAAGTTTATAGAAATATAATTACTGGTAAAACAAATATTGAAAATTACAAATACAATGGAGCTAGTCGACTTTGTTACTATGCACCACTTAAAGGAACTGATGGATGGTCATATGGTGTTGTTGCTCCAACAAAGGAACTGATGTCATCACTTATATATACGGTAGTAGGACTTTTGACTTCAAGCATCCTCTTGCTAATTATAGGAATATTTATTATAAATAGCATTGCAAAATCTATAGCAAGTCCTATTGGCAAAATGAGTAGAAGACTTGAAAAATTATCTAATGGTGATATTACATCTAATGTTGAAGTAATAAGTTCAAAAGATGAAGTTGGCGTATTATATCAGTCGCTAATTGCAACGGTGACGTCATTGCAAAATTATATTACCGAAATAGCAAATGTTCTTGGTAAGATATCTAACGGTGAGCTTGATGTCGAAATAGAACAAGAATACATAGGCGACTATGCTTCCATTAAAGACTCAATGGAAAAAATCATTACATCATTAAATCACACAATGATTGAAATTAAAGATAGTTCTGAGCAAGTTTCAAGTGGTTCTGATCAAGTCGCATGTAGCTCTCAAGCGCTTTCTCAAGGCGCGACCGAACAAGCAAGCTCACTTGAGGAACTATCAGCAACAATTATGGAAATATCAGAACAGGTTAAAAACAATGCACATAATGCAGCACTTGCCAAAAACACTACTGAAGATGCAAATACAGCAGTTGTTCAAGGTAATCAACAGATGCAAGATATGATTAAGGCAATGACAGAAATTAGCGATACATCAAATCAAATTAGTAAAATTATTAAGACAATTGAGGACATTGCCTTCCAAACAAATATTCTTGCATTAAATGCAGCTGTTGAGGCTGCAAGAGCAGGATCGGCAGGAAAAGGCTTTGCAGTTGTTGCAGATGAAGTAAGAAATCTTGCAATTAAGAGTGCGGAAGCTGCTAAAAACACAGCATCTCTAATTGAATCATCAATAGTTGCTGTGGAAAACGGCAAGGGTATTGCTGATCAAACAGCGCTATCATTACAAAGTATTGTAAATGGTACTCGACAATCAGCTGAATTAATTAGCCAAATTGCATTGGCCTCAAATGAACAAGCAAATTCAATTAGTCAAATCACACTAGGTATTGAACAAATTTCAGAAGTAGTACAGACAAACTCAGCTACAGCAGAAGAAAGTGCAGCGGCTAGTGAAGAACTTTCAAGCCAAGCTCAACTTTTAAACAATCTACTAAATCGATTTAAAATAAACGAGCATAACGAAAATTCATAAATCACTACATATACAGATAAAATCTAATCAGTATATGTGATTACTATTGTGTATTCAGTTTCGATGTTTCGATGCAAATAACAACAAAAATACCGCCCATATTGGGCGGCATTTTTCTTTGGCGGCGATGAAAACGCGTAAAATCTATTTATATAAATTGTAAAATTGTGTATATTACTTTATTAATGTATATTTTTTTAGTAAGTATTTAACATAAATACAAAATATTTTTATTATTATGACCAAAATTTGTAACTAATGCGAAATATTTGTTAACATTATAAACATTTTGTCGATATATATTAACAAGGCATTATTTGTTTAAATTTGAATAGGAGGTTAATATATAACATTTTAAATACTAATTGCTTAAAAATATAGTTTAATAAAAGGGGATATGAAATTGAAAACAATTAGAAAAAGAATGATGATTAGTATAGCCTCACTTTTAATCGGCTTATCAGTTATCAGTTTAGTGACGGGATTATTTTGTAGTTACAAAAGCATAGAAGCTACTGTTCATGATGACTTAAAATCTATAGGTCAAGTAACAGAAGTGGCAATTCAAGCATCTCTTGAAAAACAAAAGCAAATAATTAAAGGTATTGCAAATCAAGCATATCTTGGTGATCCTAATGTATCACAACAACAATTATTAAATTCTTTAGAAAATGAAAAGAAAGAACACGCAATGGAAGCTTTAGCATTAGCTGACGATCAAGGTATAATGATCAGCACCGACAAAAGTAAAATGGGAAAAAGTATTAAGGAATATGAAGTGTTTAAGCGTGCAATGGCGGGAGAAACTGTCATCACTTCACCTCAACCTGATGTAAATGGAAATATGAAAGTCTATTTAACAACAAAGGTTAA
The DNA here is from genome assembly GCA_049298835.1 of Oscillospiraceae bacterium. Taxonomy (GTDB): domain Bacteria; phylum Bacillota; class Clostridia; order Oscillospirales; family Ruminococcaceae; genus Paludihabitans. The sequence goes on along the minus strand of JBAQWI010000513.1, from coordinate 1,895 downwards.
TAATTCAAATGGGTATAACGGAGTTGTGAGCGCAACCCTAGATTGTCAAGTTTACACTAATATAATTAAAGATATTACTGTAAATAAATCTGGTAATATTTTTATTCTTGATGCAAAAGGAAATATGATTGCTAATAAAAATCAAGAGCTTGTTGAGCAGGGTACTAATCGTATTGAAGATGCAAAAACAGATAAATCATATATATCTGCAGCCAAAGTCTATATAAATATGATTGCTGGCAAAACTGACATAGAGATATATAAAAATAACGGAAATAATCGTATTTGTTATTATGGTCCTATTGAAGGAACTGATGGATGGTCATTTGGTGTTGTTGCACCTAAAAAAGAAATGATGTCATCACTTATATATACAGTATTAGGTCTTACAGCTTCAAGTATCATCTTCCTAATTATAGGATTACTTATTATAAATAGAATTTCAATATCTATAGCAACCCCAATTAGCAAAATGAGTAAAAGACTAGAACAATTATCTAATGGTGATATTACATCTAATATTGAAGTAATAAGATCAAAAGATGAGATTGGCGTATTATATCAGTCGCTCACTGCAACTGTAACGTCATTGCAAAACTATATTACCGAAATAGCAAGTGTTCTTGGTAAGATATCTAACGGTGAGCTTGATGTCGAAATAGAACAAGAATACATAGGCGACTATGCTTCCATTAAGGACTCAATGGAAAAAATCATTACATCATTAAATCACACAATGATTGAAATTAAAGATAGTTCTGAGCAAGTTTCAGGTGGTTCTGATCAAGTCGCATGTAGTTCTCAAGCACTTTCTCAAGGTGCAACCGAACAAGCAAGCTCACTTGAAGAATTATCAGCAACAATTATGGAAATATCAGAACAAGTTAAAAACAATGCACATAATGCAGCACTTGCAAAAAGCACTACGGAAAATGCAAACATAGCAGTTGTTCAAGGTAATCAACAGATGCAAGATATGATTAAGGCAATGACAGAAATTAGCGATACATCAAATCAAATTAGCAAGATAATTAAGACAATTGATAACATTGCATTCCAAACAAATATTCTTGCATTAAATGCAGCTGTTGAGGCTGCAAGAGCAGGAGCCGCTGGAAAAGGCTTTGCGGTTGTCGCTGGAGAAGTAAGAAACCTTGCGAGCAAAAGTGCGGAAGCCGCTAAAAATACAGCATCTCTAATTGAATCATCAATAATTGCTGTAGAAAATGGTAAGAATATTGCTGACCAAACAGCGCTATCATTACAAAGTATTGTGGATGGTACTCGACAATCAGCTGAATTAATTAGTCAAATTGCTTTGGCCTCAAATGAACAAGCAAATTCAATTAGTCAAATTACACTAGGTATTGAACAAATTTCAGAAGTAGTGCAGACAAACTCAGCTACAGCAGAAGAAAGTGCAGCAGCTAGTGAAGAACTTTCAAGTCAAGCTCAAATTCTAAATAATCTACTAAATCGATTTAAAATAAACGAGCATAACGAAAATTCATAAATCACTACTTATGCAGATAAAATTTAATTGAGTTCTCATACATTAACGTGTATTGAGTTGAGATGTTTCGATGCAAATAACAACAAAAATGCCGCCCGTATTGGGCGGCATTTTTTTACTTTTATCTTTTATAGTGTATTTAAACTATCATTAATCTTTTGCATAAGCTCATTTGCTTTTGCTAGTTTCACTTTAATTTCGTCAACTACCTTAGCAGGTGCTTTGGCAACAAAACTCTCGTTTGCAATTTTTCCTGCAAGCATATCAATATCTTTTTGGCAGGTTGCTTTCTCACGATTAAGACGTTCAAGCTCTTTATCTTTGTCAATAAGCTCATCTAATGGCAAGAAAATCCTTGCACTTGTAGTTGCAACCTGAACTG
>JBAQWI010000512.1:0-1998 GCA_049298835.1 Oscillospiraceae bacterium | reverse complement strand
GATAGCTCTGTTGCGGCAGCATTGCTAATGGATAAAGGATATAAGGTGCAGGGTGTGACCCTACGCCTTTTTTCCAATGATGATATCGGTGTTAACGATAAAACTCGGACTTGCTGTTCTTTGTCTGATGTTGAGGATGCGAGAAGTGTTTGTTACAAGCTTTCCATTGAACACTATGTGTTCAATTTTGGTGAGCAGTTTAAAAAGGACGTTATCGCACGTTTTGCACAAAGTTATGAAAATGGTGAAACCCCTAACCCTTGCATTGAATGTAACCGCTACATTAAATTCAGCAAAATGCTAGAGCGTGCTGTGCTTATGGAGCAGGATTATATTGCAACTGGGCATTACGCTAATATTGGATATGACGAAAAAACTGGCAGACATCTGCTCAAAAAGGCTAGGGATGTCACAAAAGATCAAACCTATATGCTGTATACCCTAACGCAAGAGCAACTCTCAAAAACCCTTTTTCCACTTGGAAATTTGACCAAACCAGAAATACGTGAGATTGCCGAGCAACGTGGACTAATTAACGCAAGAAAGCCAGATAGTCAGGATATCTGTTTTGTAAAAGACGGTGATTATGCTGATTTTATTCAGCGTGAGTGGGGCGTTGAGGCTAAAGTAGGCGATTTTATTGATGTCAAAGGTAAACGGCTTGGCAAACATAGCGGTATCATTCATTACACAATTGGACAGCGTAAGGGTTTAGGATTAAGCTTTGAGTCGCCCCGATATGTGGTCGATAAGAACAAAGAAAACAATACAGTAACACTCGGAATGAGCGAGGAACTTTTCTCAAAAAGCTTAATGGCAAGGGATATCAACTTAATTTCGATTGAGAGTTTGACCAGGCCTATGCGAGTGACTGCTAAGACTAGATATAGCCAAAGTGAAAGCATTGCAACGATATATCCTAGAGAGAACAATCAAATTTATGTGGAGTTTGATGAGCCACAGCGAGCCATTACCAAAGGGCAGGCGGTTGTTTTCTATGATGGAGATGTTGTTGTTGGTGGCGGAACAATTATGTAACAAAAAAGAGTGAACGATTGGTTCGCTCTTTTTTTTACGTGTAAGGTTGCTATGATTAAAACTTGATGATATAATATATGTATAAAATAGTAAATATTATTTACATATGACGAGGAGAATTTTTTTGTCTGATTGGAATTCATCACAGTATTTGAAATTTGAAAACGAAAGAACTCAACCAGCAATTGATTTAGTCAATAGGATAAATAGTAACAATCCGAAAAAGATAGTAGATATTGGTTGCGGACCGGGTAACAGCACACAAGTATTATCATTGAGATTTCCTAACGCACATATTCTCGGCGTTGATAGTTCTGAAAATATGATTGAAACTGCTAAGAGGAATTATTCAAAACTTGATTTTAAGATTTGTGATGCAAGTAAGGATTTAGAAAGCTTGGGAAACAATTTTGACATTGTTTTTTCAAATGCTTGTATTCAATGGATACCAAATCACAGCCAACTATTAAAAAGCATGATTAAAAGATTGAAATTAGGTGGAGTTCTTGCAGTTCAAACCCCAATGAATCACAAAGAACCAATTCACAAAATTATTGGTGAAATTTCCACAAGCAACAAATGGAAAGCAGAGTTTCAAAATTCAAGGAATTTTTTTAATTTAACCGAAAACGAATATTTTGACTTGCTTTCAAGTATTTCAACTCAATTTTCTATATGGGAAACTACATATTTTCATACAATGAAATCACATAATGATATTATAGAATGGTATCGTGGAACAGGTCTAAGACCATACTTGGACGCTTTATCCCATGAAAAAAAGTCTATATTTGAGCAGGAAGTGTTTGAACAAGTTGTTGAAGCATATCCTATACAAAAGAATGGCAACATTATTTTTAAATTTCCTCGTCTCTTTTTTACTGCAACACCATAAAATCAATTAATCACAGAACAAAGGGTGCCCACAGGTTAAAACTGTGGACACCCTTTGCCCTACGG
>JBAQWI010000511.1:0-7120 GCA_049298835.1 Oscillospiraceae bacterium | reverse complement strand
GTGCATTGGTTGTTTCAAAAATCTTGGTACTCTTATTTAATGCAATGCCTGCAAAATGGTTTTGTGATTATGATGAGAAACCAAACAGTGAGTTATACAAAAAAAGACTTTTTTTTAGGACGGATGGAATCGCAATTGCTATTATTTTATCAGTCGCATTTATTAGTATACATTATCAGTTTAGCAAAAACATTTTGTTCTTCCTACTTTGCTGTTTTGTTGTTGCAGTTCTTATAATGATTGGTGTGGCGGACTATAAATACACGATTATTCCAGATCAATTTACCCTTGCGTTATTGATAATTGCAGTAACAATAACTAGTTATGATTTATTAAGTGGTAATCACATATTAAATTCTACTTGGTATTCACCAATTTTGGGTGGGTTATCTGGTGCAGGGTTATTTCTATTAATATCATTTGTAGGAAAGCTATTTTATAAAAATGAAGTTATTGGATTTGGGGATGTAAAACTCTTTGGTGTTATAGGTGTTTTCACAGGGTTTGCACAAGTATTTATTTTGTTTGTGTTAACAATTTTTTTGGCTTTTTTACATATAGTTTATCTTTTTATTCGAAGGAAAATTTCAAAAGAAGTATATCTTCCACTTGGACCTTATATATGCTTTGGGCTGTTTTTATTTTTGACCCTTAATCATCAAATTTATAGTTTTTGCAATTGGTATGTATCTTTATTACGTTTTTAGAGGAGTTTGCAATGAAAATTACCAACTTAAAGCTTGGACAAATTTTAATCAATTCAGAGCTTTTGACCGAGGCACAGCTTCAACAGGCATTGGAACATCAACGTGGCTCAAATATGAGGCTTGGCAGAATTTTAATTCAAGACCGTTTCTTGACCGAAATTCAAATTATACGTTCTCTTGAACAGCAACTATCAATCCCCTATGTTGATTTGTCAGCAATAACTATCGACCCGTCACTTTCAAAAATAATACCAGAGGAATTGGCTCGTTCAAATGTTATTGTTCCAATTAAACGTGAGGGTATACTTTTGACAATAGCAGTTGCCGATCCATTGGATTACAATGGGATTAATGACATTGCTACCTATACTAAATTAAAGGTAAATCCAGTTATTGCCGAACAGGATAAAATAGAAACAAAAATTCGTGAATTATATACCACACAAAAGGCTTTTGATGCCGCAATGGAACTCTCAGCCACACAACAAGAAGGTTTAGATACTACTGAGTTGGTTCAGGGCGAAGTTGATCAGCCTACAATTCGATTTGTAAATAATATGATCGAACAAGCTGTATTAATGAGTGCGAGTGATATTCATATTGAACCACAGGAAAAGACAATGAGAATTCGTTATCGTGTGGACGGGCATCTTAGTCTTTACATGGAAACAAGTTCGGAACTTATTTCGTCCGTGGTTTCTCGTATTAAATTTATTGGTGGTATGAATATTGCCGAAAAACGCATTCCACAGGATGGACGTATAAACTATAAAATTGGGGAAAAGGATATTGATATGCGTATATCGGTTCTCCCTAGCGTTTTTGGTGAGAAAGTTGTTATCCGTATTGTTACCGCACTGAACTTTGCACTTGTAAAAGAACAAATTGGTTTCTTGCCAGAAAATCTAGAAAAATTTAATAAGCTATTAAAGAATAATCACGGGATTATTTTGCTAGTTGGTCCAACTGGAAGTGGAAAGTCAACAACACTTTACACTGCACTTAAAGAAATAATGCGTGATGATATCAATATTATTACGGTAGAAAACCCTGTTGAAATGATTATTCCTAAAATTACTCAAGTTGAGGTAAATCCTAAAGCAGGATTAACTTTTGCAACTGCTTTACGTTCTATTTTACGACAGGATCCTGATGTTGTTATGATTGGAGAAATCAGAGATAGCGAAACTGCTGAGATTGCCAGTAGCGTTGCAATTACAGGACATCTAGTACTCTCCACCTTACATACTTATGATGCCGTAAGTTCAATAGTCCGTCTTACCGATATGGGCATTGAGCCATATATGGTATCATCATCTATGCTAGGGGTAATTGCCCAGCGACTTATACGAACACTTTGTACTAAGTGCAAAGAAGAATATGATGCACCCGATGATGAAATGCAGCTTTTAGGGGTTCAAACTGAAACTAATCTTAAACTATACCGTTCAAATGGGTGCAGTTATTGTGGCGGAACTGGCTATAAAGGAAGAATGGCAATCCACGAAATAATGACAGTATCAACGGCAATAAAGTCATGTATTAATCGTGGCGAAAATATGGATAAAATAAAGGAAATTGCAATAGATGAGGGCATGATTACCCTCGATGAAAATATGAGGAGAATTGTTATAGATGGAAAGACATCTGTCCATGAAATGCTTGAAGTTTACTCTCTTAAAATGTGAGGTTTAAAGATATGGATTTTTTTAATACAATTAAAAATGGTGTTTTAATGAACGCCTCCGATATTCATCTTGCATCAGGTAATCGACCTGCATATCGGATTAATGGAGCAATAAATTTTTTAGATAAGAACGAACTTACAGCGGATGAAGTTGAAACTATGATAAAGCAATGCCTTAATACTGAAAAGTATGAGGAATTTTGTGATACTGGTGATGTCGATGCTGCTTGTGAAATAAACTCATGTGGACGTTTTCGTGTCAATGCTTTTAAACAGATTAAAGGTGTGGCTTTAGTCTTGAGAATTATAAAGTCATCACCACCAGAAATTTGTGACCTAAATCTTCCAAAATCAATCGAACGAGTGTTTGAGCTTAAAGAAGGTCTTGTTTTGGTTACAGGTCCAACAGGAAGTGGTAAGTCAACTACATTAGCAGCAATTATTAATGAGTTTAATAAAGTACGTAAATTTCATATTATTACCATTGAGGACCCTGTTGAATATCTTCATTTGCCCAAAAACTCCATTGTGAACCAACGTGAAGTTGGTTCACACAGTGGTTCTTACGCAAGCGCATTAAAAGCGGCACTTCGTGAAGATCCAGATATTATTCTGGTTGGAGAAATGCGTGACTTAGAATCCATTGCGATTGCTATTACCGCAGCAGAAACCGGGCATTTGGTTCTTTCAACGCTCCACACTTTAGGTGCGTCTAAAACAATAGACAGATTAATTGATGCTTTCCCACCACAACAGCAACAGCAAATTAAAACGCAACTTTCCCTTGTATTAAAAGGGGTTATTTCTCAGCGACTGCTACCAACAGCTGATGGAAAAGGTCGTGTTGCCGCATTTGAAATAATGTTCGTAAATGCTGCAATTAGCAATTTAATCCGTGAGGGTAGGACTGCAAATATAAATCAAACCATTCAAACGGGGATTAGTCAAGGGATGATAACACTCAGCAAGAGTATTGACAATTTGCTGTTGAGTGGCGAAATATCAAAAAGTGTCGCATCAGAGAACAGCGTAGATCTTGATATGCGTGGTCAATAATTAAATTGATACCAACAAACTTCGGAAAGAAGGGGTTTTATTGCAATATAAATTTACTGCAGTCAATTCAAAAAATAAAAAATCCCAAGGCTTTGTCAACGCTGAAAACAGAGTAAATGCGATTGCCCAGTTGCAAATAAAAGGTCTAACACCAATTTACTTAACAAACACAATACAAAAGGATAAACAGCCAACGTCAATTTGGGAAAAAGACATAACAGGAGAGAATATACATAAGGTCAAGATTAAAAAAACAAAACTATTTATTTTCATGAATCAGATGGGTTTTATGATGAAAGCTGGTGTTTCCCTACCAATGTCAATGGGCATCTTGATTGAGGGTGAGAAAGACAAAAAGCTTAAAAAGATTTTGGGTGAAATAAACGAAGATTTATATACTGGTGTATCAATTTCTAGTTCAATGGCAAAGTTTAATGCATTTCCAAAGGTAATTATTAATATTGTACAGGCTGGAGAGGCAAACGGTCGACTTGATACAGCATTTGAGAGATGTGCACATATTTTGGATAAAGAAGTTAGGCTAAAAGCAAAAATCAAAGGTGCGACAGGCTACCCCCTATTTTTATTAGTGCTTACACTAATACTTGTAATTATAATGAATGCATTGGTTCTTCCTAATTTTGTAAAGATATTTGAAGACTTTGACTCAGAACTTCCAGCCATCACGCTAGCCGTAATGGCTGTATCCAGTTTTATTACAACCAAGTGGTATTGGATTTTAATAACTATAGGTTTAATCACTCTTACTTATATTATACTTTTGAAAAAAAACTATCAATTTGCATTGGCTAAGGACAAACTTGTTTTTTCTCTGCCCCTTATGGGTTCATTGCTAAAGCAATCGTATATCGCACGGTTGTGTTTAATTATGTCCTCACTTGTAGACGCTGGTGTTGATATTGTAAAATCACTAGAAATCTCCCGTGATGTAATTCCAAATAGGTATATGAAAGATTCACTAACACAGGTCATTGCAGAAGTTAAGGTTGGTTCTTCAATTAATGCTTCAATGGCAAGATTTTCTGTGTTTGACTCACTGCTGATTTCCATGATTAGAGTGGGTGAAGAAACGGGAATGCTATACGAAACTCTCGAGAAAATGGCAACTCTATATGAACAGCAAACAGATGAGTCAACAAAACGATTAACATCTGCAATGGAACCAACGATGACAATTGTTATTGCGTCCATTGTGGGAACAGTGGTTATATCAATTGTAATTCCAATGTTTAGTATGTACAGCATCATTGCTTAGTATTTAAAAGTAAAAACTCTGTAACAACTGTTACAGAGTTTTTATCGTTATCTCTCTAATTTTTTAAAGACTAATAGCATATATTCATCCAAATATGACCAATCTCGCCAACACGCTAAAATAAAATTTCACAGCCTGATTTTATAATTGCATCTGATATTTCTTTAGCTGGTTCTTTTTCGGTGATAACTGCCTCTATTCCTGAAAATCCACTAAGCTTGTAAAAATATGAATGTCCAAATTTACTGCTATCGCAGAGTAAAATGGTAGTTTTAGCATTTTGCATCATCTGCTGTTTTACAAGTGCTTGCTCTTGGCTTGCTTCATACGCTCCGCCCTCATCAACTCCACGGCAAGAAATTATCGCAACATCAGCTTTGAAGTTTTGAATAAATGAACTTGCAAACTCACCCACAATTGACACAGAACCCTTTTTCATCCTCCCACCGGCAATATAGGTGTCAACATTCACATTTTGCGCAAGGCTAAACGCCATAGCAATTCCATTTGTGACCACCGAAATATTCTTATATCGCTCAAGTAATGAGCAAATTGGAAACACTGTACTGCTTGAGTCAAGAAAAAGCGATATCCCATCAGAAAGATAATCTTCAGCAATCGAACAAATATATGTTTTCTCTATATTATGCTCTGAATCGCGAAAGTCATAAGCATAGTCAGTATTTGCACCTGCAATAATTGACGCACCACCGCGTCTTCTGGTAATCAATCCTGCTTTTTCAAGCGAAATCAAATCACGACGCATGGTTGCAACACTGCAAAATGAATTCTTGCAAAGTGTTTCAATTGAAACACTCTTTTTTCGTTTTAATATTTCTAAAATGATATGATATCGTTCTGCTTGAAACATAGTTTCATCTCCCTTGTGATTACAAATAATTTGTTTTGATTGAATTATAACATAATCAGTGTGAAATAATCAATTACTATTCAGAATGTTTACATTATACTTCTGGTTTGATACTATTATTTTATACAAATAATTTAATTGACAATAGGGAGATTATATCATGAATGAAAAAGAATTAAAGGATCAAATTTGCGATGTATGTCACAAAATGTGGCAATTAGGTTGGGTCGCTGCAAATGATGGAAATGTATCCGCTAAGATAGATGATGACACTTTTTTTGCAACTCCAACCGGTATAAGCAAGTCGTTTATCACACCTGAAAAATTAATTAAAATCAACAGAAAAGGTGAAGTATTAGAGTCCCCTGAGGGGCTTAAACCATCCAGTGAAATTAAAATGCATTTACGATGCTACGAAAAACGTGATGACGTATGGTCTGTCATTCATGCTCACCCACCTGGCGCAACTGGTTTTGCGGTTGCACATATAGCAATGGATATGTATAATATGATAGAAGATGTTGCTGTTATCGGTTCTGTTCCACTAACTCCATATGGCACTCCATCTACAACCGAAGTTCCAAATTCAATTGAGCCATATCTTGAAGAACATGACGTTATGTTGCTTGAAAACCATGGCGCATTGGCAGTTGGCTCTGATGTTTTGACTGCATTTTATCGTATGGAAAGCTTGGAGTTATGGGCAAAAATCACTATCAATGCAGTGATATTGGGCGGCTCACATGACATTTCAAGAGAAAATATTGATAAACTAATTAATCTGCGTCCTTATTATGGCGTAACAGGACGTCACCCAGGATATAAAAAATTCAACTAGAATAATGAGGACAAGTTCTATAAAATGAATTGACTGTGTTATTTGTTTAAAACTCCTAAAATGCAAATGAAACTGGCGAAAACGCCTACATCTTCATTACGTCAGGAGAAACTGTACATACGCAACTATAATCTTAAAAAAGGTGTGCTGATAAATGGGGACTAAGAAAAAAATTACCGCCCTCGCTTTTGATTTTGGCGCTTCAAGTGGCAGAGCAATGCTTGGCAAATTTGATGGAAATAAAATTCATCTTTGTGAAATTCACCGCTTTGAAAATGTTCCAATCACTCTCAATGACACTATGCAATGGGATATTGGAAGGCTTCTAAATGACATGAAGCAAGGTCTATCCAAAGCCTGTTCCACCACTAAAATCGACAGCATAGGCGTAGATACATGGGGTGTGGACTTTGGACTTATAAGCAAAGGAGAAACCCTCCTCGAAAGCCCTGTCCACTACCGTGATAACCGCACCACAGGAATGATTGAGGAAGTGAGTAAAGCCGTTCCAATGATTGAGCTTTATAACAAAAGTGGCAACCAAACTATGGAAATTAATACGATTTTTCAACTTTACTCGCTACAAAAAAATCGGTTTGAATTGCTTGATCAAACAAATCAATTTTTGCTAATGCCAGATTTGTTTAACTACTTTTTAACTGGGCAAAAATATGCAGAGCAGACA
>JBAQWI010000510.1:0-5702 GCA_049298835.1 Oscillospiraceae bacterium | reverse complement strand
GTGTGGAGTAAGCTGTGAGAATTGCGCAATACGTGTTCTTTATGAAACAACCAAGAAAAAGTCTGCTGGTTGTGATGATGCACATCTTTATGGAATGTTACAAGCGCAACGGTTTGGGGGAAAGTATATCTATTTTTGTCCGTCAGGACTAAATTTTATAATTTCACCCATTGTTACTGTCGATGGTGCAGTTGCATATGCAAAGGCTGGTCCGTTTTTAATGGTAGATAAAGAAGACTATATTCGCTATGACTTGGTTGATTTGTTAAAAGTTCCGATAGAGAGATTAGAAAATATTGAGGAAGTTTTAGAAGATATTCCATGCGTTTCACCTGAAAAAGTTACTAAGTTATCAACCCTGTTATTTATGTCAATTGGCTTTGTAAACAACGTCAAAATTTATAACCAACAGCTTAAAACTAAGACCTCAGATGAAATTCAAGGTCATATAAGTGAGCTTTTAAAGGAATTAAAGGCGCAAAGTGCTGAGGAAGATGTTTCGTATCCCTTTGAAAAGGAAAATGAACTGATTAGTGCAATAGTGGATGGGGACAAGCAAAATTCAAATCGACTCTTAAACGATTTATTGGGATATATATTTTTTTATTCGGGTGGAAAGTTTGAGATAATAAGAGCAAGGGTGTTTGAACTTTTAGTATTGATTTCTAGGGCAGCTGTTGAAGGTGGCGCAGATGAGGGTCATATATTCTCGCTCAATGCCGGTTATTTTGAAGAAATTAACTACATTACAACGCTCGATGAGCTTTGCTTGTGGCTAGTAGAGATAATGAACAAGCTTACAGATTATGTTTTTCGCTTTACGGACGTAAAACACGTAGATATTATCCGCAAGTCAGTTGATTTTATAAGGAGAAACTACGCAAAAAAAATTACACTAGAAGACGTTGCTTCATTTGTATATCTTTCTCCATCTTATTTTTCAAAGGTATTCAAGGATGAGATGGAACTGAATTTCAATGCGTATCTCAACAAAATTAGAATAGAAAAATCAAAACAGCTTTTGGTAAATGATACTGTAAAGCTAGTTGATGTGTCTGGATTGGTTGGTTTCGAGGACCAGAGTTATTTTTCAAAGGTTTTTAAGAAACTTACAGGACAAACACCAGGTAAATATCGGGAGTCAAGAGGGAAGCGGTAGCTTATGCTACAGCAAAAAAGTAACGGGCATAACAGCGTTTCATTGAATTGCTTTATACACCTAACAAAGATATTGGAGGGCATATTTATGGGCTTATTACAAGAAATTTCGGAAAACCTACAAAAAGGTAAGGCTAAAATTGTCAAGGAACTAGTGCAACAAGCAATTGATGAGAATTTTTGTGCTAAAGAAATTTTAGAAAATGGATTGCTGAATGGAATGGGTATTATTGGCGAAAAATTTAAAAATAATGAAGTTTATGTTCCAGAAGTTCTAATAGCAGCACGTGCTATGAACGCTGGTGTTGAGATTTTAAAACCACTTTTAGCTGACGCTGGTGTTGAATCTAAAGGTAAGGTTTGTATTGGGACAGTTAGAGGTGACCTTCACGATATTGGAAAAAATCTCGTCAGAATGATGATGGAAGGTAAAGGTCTTGAGGTTATTGACCTTGGTACAGACGTTTCACCAGAAACTTACGTTCAAGCAGCAATTGATCAAGATTGCCAAATTATCTGCTGTTCAGCGCTGTTGACAACTACAATGGGCGTTATGAAAGAAGTTGTTGAAGCGGCTACCGCTGCTGGAATTAGAGATAAAGTTAAAATTATGATTGGTGGAGCACCCGTAACTGATGCTTATTGTGAGCAAATTGGCGCAGACGCATACACAGCGGACGCAGCCTCTGCGGCAGATGCAGCAGTTGAACTATGTAAATAAGCAAGCTGTCACGGTAACGCAAAGACTTCCTTATCGTGACTAACCTAATGCCTACCCTGTTTTTGTGCGTAAATAGTGAATAAAAGAGTATTAAAAATACAAAAAAGCCATATCCAAAAGGATATGGCTTTAAATGATCAGGCAAAACACGAGTTTCTTTTTGCGAAATAAAAATCGACTAAAAGAAGAAATTAAAACGCAATACGAAAACAAGATTAGTCTGTTTATTCACTTACATAAGCAAGTAAAGCAACATGTCTAGCACGTTTGATAGCAGTAGTCAATTCACGTTGGTGACGAGCACAAGTACCTGTAACACGTCTAGGAACGATCTTTGATCTCTCTGAAACAAAACGTCTTAGTTTAGAAACATCTTTAAAATCGATGTGTTCAGCTCTATCTACGCAAAAAGCACAAACTTTTTTGCGAGGTCTTCTTGGTCCACCTGGACGGCCACCACGGTCGCGGTCAGGTCTATCGTTTGAACGATTATTATTTCTTTCCATTAAAAGTTTACCTCCTTTTAGAATGGCAAATCGCTATCATCTGTGTCGATTTCTTCAAAATCACCTACAGAAAAACTTGCGCCCTTTTGAGGCTCATTAAAGCTTTCAGGAGTAGGGAAGTTTGCAGGAGCAGAAGGTTTATCTGAAGCTGTTTTTGAATCAGCAAAGTAAACTTGATCTGCAACCACTTCAACAGAAGTGCGTTTGTTGCCGCTTTTGTCTTCATAATTTCTTGTTTGAATTGAACCCTCAATGGCTATCATTCTGCCCTTAGCGAAATATTTGCAGATAAAATCTGCAGTAGCACGCCAAGCGACAATGTTAATAAAATCGGCTCCACGTTTTCCATCTTTGTCAGCAAAGTTTCTGTCAACAGCGACAGAAAAACTAGTAACAGACACTCCGTTTGGAGTTTGTTTGTGTTCTGGGTCAGCAGTTAATCTGCCCATTAAAATAACCTTATTAAGCATAAGATACACACTCCTTTACTAGGATACTTTTACAGTAATAAGAGAACGAAGAACACCGTCAGTAATTTTAATTACGCGGTCAAGTTCAGCAGGGAATGAAGACTCAGAAGTAAAGTTAAACAATACATAATAACCTTCAGTTTCGTCTTGGATAGGATAAGCCAATCTACGCTTGCCCCATTCATCAACAGAATCAATTGTAGCATTTTTAACAATTAGGTCATTAAGTTTTTCTTGAAGAGTTTTGATACCCTCTTCACCTAATTTTGTGTTTAAAATAACAATTGCCTCATATTTCTCGGTCAATTTAGCCATTTCTTTAGCACCTCCTTTTGGACTAGTGGCTCTGCCATTAAAACAGAGCAAGGATGAAAGTTGTCATAAAAACAACTTAATGTTACACATAACCAAAGCTATGTGTAACATTAAGATTATATCAGTAAATGCAGTGCTTGTCAAGGTTAATTTCAGTTTTATATCTGTAAAAGAACTATGAGGTACACACTAATTATATATAAAACCATGTAGCCAATCAGCAATCCAGAAACAAGTTTGATTGCAACTGACCCTTTTTTTGTAAGAATAGCCAAGTATTCAGTTTCAGGTAACATTTTTGCTTTTTCTTTTTTAATTTTTTTAAAGGCATGAGCTTTGTAGAAGGTGTTTGCATATAGTCCACAGACCAAACGCAACGCAAGCCTCAAAAAACTACACACTAAATTAAATTGAGTGAGAGCTTCAGTGCTCATAGGCATATCAAATGCAAGGCTTACCGTAGCGTTTAGCGTTTGATACATCATAAGTGCATTTGGAATTGCGAATAGAGTAGAAAGAATAAATGCAATAATTCCAATTCCATACATTTTTCTGTAAATGAAAAATCCACCATGAAAGAAAAAAGCGGACCAGTTTAATATTTTGCTTCTTTTATTCGAAATCTCTTTAAATCGAGGTAGGTAATAGTGAGAGTTTCTACCTACGAAAACAGCCAAATCCTTAGCTGGAATTTCGTCGATAACCTCGTCGGGAGCAACACCACCAAACGGTGTTGTAAAAGGGTTTAGAGGCATACCAGGAGGTGCAAAGCCACCAATTCCAAACGGAAGTTGTGGAGTCTTACCCTGGGGATTTTGCTCTGCATCTTGGGTTTTATCGTTTAATTGGTTGCCACAAACTTGACAAAACAAACCATTTTGTGGATTAACTGTGTCACAACGAGAACAACGAAGTTCTGCGTTTCCGCCAAACTTTTCTTCTTTTTTAGGTGGTTGCCAAGCTTCACAATTTAGGTGTAGCTCTGTAAAGACACAATTTCCCTCTTGAGAAAAACAACTGCGGTGGTATGGCGCACCACAGGTTGGGCAAACAACAATATTTTCTCCGTTAGAAAGTGGCTTTTTACAG
Source organism: Oscillospiraceae bacterium (assembly GCA_049298835.1). Taxonomy (GTDB): domain Bacteria; phylum Bacillota; class Clostridia; order Oscillospirales; family Ruminococcaceae; genus Paludihabitans. The sequence continues at coordinate 1,443 of JBAQWI010000510.1, read as the reverse complement.
ATTGGACAATCAACTGAATCATATCTAGCCATATATTGAAAATTACCTCCATAAGTCGCTTTGCGACAATTATAATTATTAGATGATATAATTTACTTATTATAGCACTTTTTTTTGCAATAGCAAATGGCATAATGTAAATTTTTTGATAACACTAATACCAATCACATCTCTTAAAACTAGCATTTTTATGCTTGTTTTAAGAGATGTGATTGGTATGCAATAAAACCCAAATTAAGGTAGTTTTTAATGAAGTTAGTATAATATAGTTTACGGGGTTTGTCTACTGTGATATACTAAAATAAGAAAAAATATGTACTAGAGGTGCAACATGAGAAAAAAAGAACGTGCTGTTTTAGCAGTACAAGCACTAGCAAATATTTATCCAGAGGCAGTTTGCTCACTTGTCTATAATAAAGATAAGCCCTATGAGCTGTTGATTGCCACAAGGCTTTCAGCACAGTGCACAGATGCTAGAGTTAATATCGTTACCAAAGGTTTATTTGAGCGTTATCAAAGCTTGAAGGAGTTTGCTGATGCAAAACTTTCTGACATTGAAAAAATAGTACATTCTTGCGGGTTTTACAAGGTAAAATCGAAGGATATCATTGAAATGTCACGTCAACTACTTGATGAGCATAACGGTGAATTGCCAAACAGCATAGAGGAGCTTACAAAGCTTTCAGGCATCGGCAGAAAGACAGCAAACCTCATTATGGGCGACATCTTCCATCAGCCAGCAATCATAACCGATACCCATTGCATACGCATTTGTGGTAGATTGGGGTTGACTACAGGCACAACCAATCCTAAAAAGGTTGAGGACGAATTATGGAAAATCCTAAACCCAGAGGATGCAAGCAACTTTTGCCATAGGCTGGTTCATTTTGGTAGAGATACTTGTGCTGCAAGAAGTCCAAAATGCGGCGAATGTAAATTACATGACATCTGCAAAAACCCGCAAGACAAATAATTGATAGGGGATTTTCAAATGAATGACACATTTTCAAAATTTCACCCAGTTGTGAATTTTACATTTTTTGTGTCTGTTATAGGCTACAGTATGTTCATAATGCACCCAGTAATTTTATGCATAACGCTCTTGTCTGCCATGGCTTATTCGATATATCTGGGGAAAAAATCAGCAATGCAATTTAACACAATATATATGTTGCCGATGATGCTTATAGTAGCGTTAATTAATCCGTTATTTAACCACTCTGGGGAAACGATTTTGCTTTATATCAACGACAACCCAATCACACTCGAGGCTTTGGTTTATGGAGTTGTCTGTGCCATGATGTTCCTATCAGTCATCCTATGGTTTTCATGCTATAATCGTATTATGACCTCAGACAAATTTATTTATATTTTTGGTAGGATAATTCCTGCGTTGTCGTTGATTTTTTCTATGGTACTGCGGTTTGTGCCAAAGTATAAAGC
>JBAQWI010000509.1:0-3569 GCA_049298835.1 Oscillospiraceae bacterium | reverse complement strand
ATGGATATATGATATCTCTTTTAACTTCAATGAGCCCTCTTGCGAAAGTGCATAATCAAGTCCACGTCCAATAAAAAACAAATCATTTGCATTTTGAAAACGTGATGCAAAATACTTGCAGTCATCAGAATGTGCCAAAATTCCCTCCATTTTTTCTGGAAGTGACTGTAATGTGTTGCAATACTCCTCAACTTCTTGGATAGAAAGTGATTGCTTTATCATTGCAAGCTTTAACGCTAACAGATACATCATTGACATTTGTACAATATAGGCTTTCGTGCTTGCCACTGCAATTTCAGGACCAGCCCATGTATAAATTACACTGTCCGCTTCCCTTGCAATTGATGAACCTACAACATTTACAATTGCCAAAGTATGCACTCCACGCTGTTTGGCAAGCCTTAATGCAGCGAGTGTATCAGCAGTTTCGCCTGATTGGGAAATGATAACAACCAAATCATTTTTGTTTAAAATTGGATTGCAATATCTAAATTCTGATGCAATACAACAATCTGTTTGGACTCTGCACAGCTTTTCTATTACAGTTTTTCCAATCATACCAGCGTGCATTGCAGTTCCGCAGGCTACAATGTGTATTTTTTGCAGATTGTTTAGTATATCGTCTGTTAAAGTATCTACAGATAAATCGGGAAGTCCATTCTTTATCCTAGGTGAAATTGTTTTTCTCAAAGCTTCTGGCTGTTCAAAAATCTCTTTGAGCATAAAATGTGGATAGCCACCCTTTTCTGCTGCCTCAACATCCCAATCAGCTGTAAATATTTCCTTGCAAACTGGCTCTTGGTCTAAATTTGTAATTGAAACATTATTTTTTGTAATTGTTGCGATTTCATTCTCATCAATAAGATAATAGTTTTTTGTATATTTTAAAATTGCAGGAATATCTGATGCAATAAAGTTTTCATTTTCGCCTAACCCTATGACAAGCGGACTATCTTTTCTTACTGCATAGATTTGGTTTGGAAAGTCCTTAAAAATGATACCTAATGCATAGGATCCTTTTACGACTGCAATCACTTTCTTTATTGCATCAAATGGATTGCCTTTATAGTAATAATCCAGCATTTTAGACACTGTTTCAGTATCTGTCTCAGACACGAATACATATCCCTTATGAATTAGTTTTGCCTTTAACTCTAAGTAATTTTCAATAATACCGTTATGAACAACCGACAAAACGCCACTACCATGTGGATGTGAGTTAACGTCAGATGGTTCGCCGTGAGTCGCCCACCTTGTATGCCCTATTCCACAAGTTCCCTTTGGACGATAGCTACACCGCATTTTTTCTTCTAGGGCGTCAAGTCTACCCTTTGCTTTTACTACCTTGATTTCATTTGCTTCAAAAATAGCAACGCCTGATGAATCATAACCACGATACTCAAGCTTTCTCAATCCTTCAACTAATATAGTTGCTGAATCCTTTTCTCCTACATAACCTACAATTCCGCACATAAAAAATCTCCTTTTTTTATTTGTACAATAAGGAAATTATTTTCACATTGATACTGCTTACGTTTTTGCATACAAAAATTAAAGCATAACGAATTTATTTCCATTATACTAATTCTTTTATATCAAGCACTTATCTGCCGCTTTGTCTAAAGCATTACTGCCATTAGCTTTGTAGGCTGTTTCGACTGTGTCAGCCGTTGGTGTATCCGCCGAATTTTCGATAACACCAATCCTCGTCAACCTGCATAAACAGGTTCTGGCGCTTATATTGTTATTTCCTAATTGTACTTGGTATATTATAACACCAAATAAAAATAATATGCAAGCATTTTTAACGTTAGTCGTGTGTACAGCAAAAGCACACTATATTTTGTTCTAATACACTAAAGTTGTATCTTTTTAATTGTTTTTCTTATTAGATGACCTTAAAATTAAAACATTAGGTATAAATGCTCATTCTTCAAACCATAATATTCAAGAGGTGATTTTATGAACTTTGATTTTCTTTTAGATATTGGCAACATTATTCTGCGCGCTTTTATTTCAATCTGTTTTTTATTTATTATCACTCGATTAATGGGTAAAAAGCAAATTTCCCAACTTACTTTTTTTGACTATATAATTGGAATTTCACTTGGTTCAATTGCCGCCGCAATGGCATCTTCAACCGAAATCCCATATTCACATACACTTACAGCAATGATTGTATATACAGTTATTACACTTACAATATCACATATTACCAATAAAAGCATTATAGCAAGAAGGTTTTTTACGGGAAGGACATTCCTCTTAATTGACAAAGGTAAAATAATTGAAGAAAATTTGAGTAAAGTAAAATATGACGTTAATGACTTGCTCGCACAGGCAAGAAACGCAGGATACTTTAATATTTCAGATGTTTCTTATGCCCTACTTGAAACTAATGGAAAAATCAGTTTTATGCCAGTTTCAGATAAACAGCCCACAACTCTTGGAGATTTGAACATTGTGAAACCACAAGACAGACTAACTGCAAGTGTTATAATCGATGGAGTTATAATGCTTAACAATTTAAAAGCTGTTGGTTTGAACGAAGATTGGCTTAGAATCAACTTAGATAAACAAAATATAAAGTCTCAAAAAGATATTATCCTAGCGACTGTCGATACAGACAACAATTTAAGTGTATACCACAAAACTAAAAAACTTATTAAAACAACCTGTATTGATTAATTTATATTATTAAACCTTATTACTAAATATTTGTCAACTATGACATTCGCTTGACTTTGATTGTTTGGCACAAATTTAATAAAAAATAAGTAATTATAAAACTTATACTTGATTTTTTAAAAAGTTTAGTGTATAATTAAAAACTGTTAAGCCGCTGTGATGGAATGGCAGACGTGGTGGACTCAAAATCCTCTGGTAGTGATACCGTGCCGGTTCAAGTCCGGCCAGCGGCACCATATAAGGCGAACAATAAAGATGCCATGCGGTCAAACCCGCATGGCATCAGCCTTTGTAGCCACTTTTAGGCTGATTTTTTTCTATGCAAAATTAAGGATGACATTAGGGATTTTCTAGCTACTAGTGGGACTTGAACCCACACAAAGCGAAAATTCAATAATTATAATAAAAAAAGACCAATAGTTTAATTCTCGAAAGGAATAAGATTATTGGTCTTTTTTGCACACATTTTTAATATCAAACTAAAACATAGCGGTTAACAATGAACCACCACCGAATATGTAAGACCAACTTTAAGGCGTGTATTTTAATCCATTTGGATTTAGGATACACGCCTTTTTTGCATTTATAAATAATTTAAGAAATAGAGGAGTAATCAAAATGTATAATAAACTAGAAAGACGATATCCAAGCCCACACACTTGCAACCATATAATTGTAGAACCACAACCAGAAAATATGTCATGCAATAAGTTTGAACGTTGCAAAGGTTGTCCCTACCCTCGACATGGTTTCATTTGCTGGAGTAGTGACGGTAGTTGTTTGAGAACAGGTATGAAAGCAAAGTGACAGGGGTAACATGCTCTGTATTTCGAGATCACTATTGGTAGCTGTATACGGTGTGAATTTTAGACTGATAAAAG
>JBAQWI010000508.1:0-3464 GCA_049298835.1 Oscillospiraceae bacterium | reverse complement strand
AATGTAATTTTTCTCCTGCTATTGCGTGGCTTATCATAATTTTTCTTAACGGCCATAAAAAAACGGACTCCTTTAGATCTAATTACTTAGCCTGTTTTGCTTGATTGAGCAAGTTTTCCCATACGTTGCTCTAGTAGCGGCTCATGCGGATTACGCATTATTTTTTCTTACGATCTCCAGTAATCCCGCGCATTGGTTTCCTATGCGCTCCATATCCAGAAGCTTGAATGTCTGTATGATATCGGTCAGCTTCTGGGCATCCTTCTGGTGCTGCATGATGGCGATCAATTCCTTGAAGAACAGCAACATGGTATGTTCATACATCCTGTTGTCCGATGCAGAAACGGTCTTTTCTAAATCAGCGTAATAAAACAAGCTCTTCTCTATGTTGTTATTTTCCAGCTGCAACACCAGGATATTAGAGATAAGAGAAAATAGTTCGTTTTTGTATCGTTTTATCTGATTGAACTTTGTCATCTTCTCCTTGGCTCTAGCGTACACTGCATCCAGCACGTCCTCCGGAAAGAAATCCAAGGAGTTAGTGAATAAGACCAACTCATAATAATGCCATGACTCACAATGGAAAAGGTAGTCTTTTATGATCGCAAACTCTTTATGCGGGAATGGCAGTTCGCTGAGGTTACACCGCAGTAGATGGATGATGCTCGCATGATGTAAATATCTAATCTGGAAAGTTTCATCAAAATGATTTCGGGCCTCTTCCTCTAAAGCCGCCAACCTTGGTATATCCTTTGAATAGTAGGCTTCTGAATAAGCGCTGATCATCATGGCATCCGTACTCGCTTTATTTCCATCATACAGGAAATGGAATTCCTCCAAAGACAGATTCAAGTTATGAAGGATCTGGAGAAATTTCTCGGCAGTCGTGTCACTCTGCCCTTTTTCAAACCGCGATATAGCGGGCCTGCTCAAGATGCCTTTATAGACATCTTTCGATTTCAGATTCTTATTCTTCCGAATGGCACCTATTACTTCTCCAATTTGCATCTCCATTCCACCTTTTGTTCCGTATTGTTTACTTTTTCACTATTATCAGTATAACTAGTTTACATTAAATATGTAAATAAATAAGAAGTAGGAGGAGTGTGAAATGTTGGAAAGCATCGGAACCCTTATTTGGGAATTGATCGGCGGATAGTGAAAAAAGTTGTAGAAATTTTCAACAATTAAGATTGCAAAAATGGAGAATTAAAGTGTCACAACAATTCTAAGAAAACGAGGAGAAAATTATGAATAAAAAAATTAGGTTGGTACTTTCACTTGTGTTATTAGGATTTACCGTCATTCCTGTTGCTAGTGCCGCGACTCAAACTGTAGAATATGGGGCTAGTTGGAGTTATGGGAGAAATGTTGGAGTTTATGTTTATTCGAACCTAACTTCAAGCACTAGAGACCATTCTAGTACTGTTGTTCTGGGATCTCAGAGTGCTTACGATTCACAAAAAGCTGGGACAACATCAAAAGCAACTCTTTGGACAGCAAATTCAAATACAGCGAATTACTATTACAACATCTGGTAGTTTATAGTACGGTGATATAATCCTATCACCGTACTATTTTTTAGGAGGAGTACCCATGAAAAAAATATTGTCACTGAATCTAGTTTTGATGACTGTTTTTTCGTGTATCGCCCTATTCTTTTATGAGCGAACCCAAGATTCTAATCGCTGGGAGAATCTCGGCATGCAAGAACAGTCATTTTTTGTTAATTTGGAAAATACGACAACTGAAAAAGAAGAACTTTTACAAGGCTTCAAACAATTAGCGGATAGCTACGATATATTGATCGTTAAAACTGAAATCAATTATTCAAAAGATGAAAAAGTGATTTCAAAATATTTGATGGCAACTAACAATCAATATGCCACTATCCTGGATCATGTAAACTTAACAAAAGGAGAGTTCCTTGATTTCAAAAAGAATCCTGCGGCTTATATGACGACCAACGAAAAAGATTCTTCTGCCACTGGTCATTTATTAGATTTCGCTGGCGATGATGTCATATACATCAAAAGCTTACAAGTCGCTCCCTCTTTGAAAGGAACTTATTACATTACCCCACTTGAAACGGACTTCGATACTAAGGAATTTTATACTAAGTTAGAATCTTTAACAGGCCTTCCTTACGATGAATTATCTCGTAAAACGTTTTATTCTGGCAATAGCACGCCCCTGTTATTCACAATCTTAATTTTTGTTGTTCTGATTCAAATTCTTTTATGTATTCTGTTCTTTTTATTTATTGGTATGCAATCACTACGGAAAATTGCAGTCCTAAAATTAAATGGTTGGAATCAACTGGACATTTGGTTTGATAGTATCAAAAACTACCTATTCATTTTACTAATTACAAGCGTTGTGACGAATTTATTTCTAAATGTCATCTTAAAAAACCTAACCGTATCTTTTCAAACACATTTACTTTTATTAGAGCTGTTATTTGCACTCATACTAATCTTAACATCCCTGAGTGTACTCATCATTGCCCATTTTACTCCTCTGTCACTCTTATTAAAAAATAGAATACACCAAAAGATAGCGTTAATTCCTGTTTTAATTGTGAAACTATTCTTTGTGACTGCCGTTATCTGCTTTGCCTACCTTATCCCGACGAATTTTTCATCCCTCCAAGCCGAAAAAGAAAAGATTGTTCACTGGGAGAGTTTCAGTGATTATTACGTGCTTTCTTCAATGAGCCTCGGGGAAGATTTTAATGGCATTGTTCAAGGAACTTCCACGGATATGGCAGAGGATTTGACCAACTACTATAAGGAGTTGAATACATTAGGAGCGATATATATACATTCTGAAGAAATCACTCCCAATCAGCGTCTTCAAGCTTATCAAAATGTAATGTACTACGATCCTGCAATTGGGAATCAAATTTCTTCTTTTTTTTCCATGACAGTCAATCCAAACTATTTGAAGAATTTCCCCGTGTATGATGAACAGGGAAACCAGATATCAGTTTCAGAGAATGAACAATCCCGTCTGCTATTCATTCCAAAGAGTAAAGCAGATCAAGCGGCGTTGTATGCCAAACTTTATCAATCCCTTACCTTGGATTCTAAACTTTCTTTTGAGCGCCGTTATCATTTGGAGGAAGAAGCACTGGATTCTTCAAAAATCCAGATTATTTATCTGATATATGACGATAGTGAGCCGTTTTTTTCCTTTAATGATGGGCTAGCAAACAGCGCAAACGGCACGGTGAACAGTCCGATTTTCAATGTACTGACTATCGCAAATGGTACTCCCGATGAAACCAGCAACATCCTTAATACAGGAATATATACAACCCTGAAGCTGCCCTTTGCTGGAACGGAAGATGAGTTAGAAAACATATTAGTGCCTATCCAAAAGAAAGTAAATTTGATAGATAATCGTTTCGAGTATAACAAAATTAGTGAATGGTTAGATCAATCCATAGGACACTATAAAGA
>JBAQWI010000507.1:0-1772 GCA_049298835.1 Oscillospiraceae bacterium | reverse complement strand
ATACAAAGTCTAAAAAACCTTGCAATAACGCAGCAATTAAGCAAAAACCAATAGAGTTAATTAGTTTTGTGCGTAGATAATAAATGCAAACCAAAGAGATAAGAACGCTACAACAGAGTAAAATAATAGCGTTAAATCCAAACAGTTTGTCAGAAGAAATATCCCACAAAAGTCCAGCTATCATTGCAAAAATTGCGCTAGACATAACACTCTCATACATACTAATGCAAACTACAAGTGGCAGTATAAGTACAGGCTTTACCCCAAATAATTTAAATAGGTGTGGGGTTGTTTGTAGGGTGTATAAAAGAAGAAGTAAAAGAGAATAGATTGCCCATTTTATAATAGGTAAAAGCTTTTGGTTTTTTATGAGCATTGCTTCAATTTCTCCTTTTTGTCGTTTGATTTATTCGTCTAAATAATCAATTAATGCACTGCCTTGTCCATTGAATTTTGTAATTACTTGAACAGTTGTAACTTCATCAATCGCGTCAAGTGGTTTGACCGTTGCGTATTTTGTAATACCGTGGGACTCTGATTTGACATCAACTATTTTTCCAATTGGAATTCCTTTGGGATAAATTCCACTTGCTCCAGCAGTTATAATCATATCCCCTGATTTTATCACTGTATCTTCTGACAAAATTGACAGCTTTGCAAGTCCTTCTTTTGAAAGTAGCACATCGCCGTTTAATACACCAAGCTCTTTGGAACTAATTTCTATTACACTTACATCAATTTCTGGACTTAAAATTGTTTTCACTCGAGCACTAATCGGTCCAACTTTTGTGACAATTCCAATTAGTCCTGTAGCCGTCATAACGGGATCATACATAGCAACACCATGAAGTGTACCCTTGTCAATCATAAACGAGTTATATCTATCACTAGGGTCACGGCTGACAACAGATGCCATTGTGATTTCAAAGTCAGGATAAATTCCCTTAATGCCTGCTACAACTTGGTATTGCTCATTCTCATCTTTAACTTTTTCATAGTCAATCAGCTTTTGATTAAGTGAGGCATTTTCAGCTTTTAAAGCTTCGTTTTCCTCAATGGTATTTTTATAGTTTAAAAAGCGATCAAAGAAATTGCCAGTTGAGTTTGAAATGTACGTAGATGCTTGTTGAAAAGGGGTGGTAATGACTTGGAGTAAGTTTTTAGGAATATTATTAACACCTTCAGATGATGCACTATAAAGCATCATACCAAAGAGCACTGAAATAAGTGCAGCTAAGATTTTAAATTTGTGAGTTTTAAAAAATTCCGACATTCATTGTCACCACCCTTCAGTTGTTGTATAGTTTATCAATAGTCCGATATCCCTCGGCGTTATACCGAGGGATATCGCTGCTATATAGTATACTAATTGGGACCAATATGTCTTAGTATTTAATTTCGTCAGATGAGAATACGCTTGAAAGTTTATCAAGATTTTCCAAAACAATACCAGTTCCAAGAGCAACACAGTCAAGTGGATCATTTGCAACTGTAACGTGCATTCCAGTTTCTTGAGCAATTAGCTTGTCGATGCCTCTAAGTAATGCGCCACCGCCAGTAAGAGTAATACCTTGATCAATGATATCAGCAGAAAGTTCTGGTGGAGTTTTTTCAAGTGTTGATCTAATTGCGTCAAGCACCTCTTGTAAGGTATCAATTAAAGCCTCTCTAATTTCAGTAGAGGTAACGGTAATGTTTTCTGGTAAGCCAGAAAGTAAGTTTCTACCTTTGATTTCGGTTGTGATTTCTTCATCAAGTGGAAATGCGTTGCC